>CBJMYK010000071.1:0-7980 GCA_966433795.1 uncultured Thiobacillus sp.
CTCGCGATGATCGCCGACCGGGTGCATAAGATGGTCCCCGACGACGCGCCGCTGATTTTGGCGGGCGATTTCAACGACTGGCAGATGCGCGCATGTCGCTATTTCAACGACGAACTCGGTTTGTACGAAGTCTTCGGCACCCACCAGGGCAAGCCGGCGCGCAGTTATCCGTCGATCCTGCCTCTGTTCCAGCTCGACCGCATTTACGTGCGCCGCTTTACGGTCGAGGCCGTCGAGGTCCACTCCGGAAGCCTGTGGCGCGGCGTCTCCGATCATGCTGCTTTGACTGCGACGCTTAGCGCCGCCGGATGATCCCGGGCGGTCGCTGGCCGCGGCTGTTTTTTCGCCGCGTCGACATGGTTCCGGGCAACAGCTTGCGGCTGCTGCAAAGCGGCAGCGACTTCTTCCCGGCGCTGATCGCGGCGATCGATGGCGCCGAGGTCGAAATCTATCTCGAAACCTATATCTTCAGCGCGGACGCGACGGCGCAGTCCGTCCGCGACGCGCTCATCCGGGCCGCTCGGCGCGGCGTCCAGGTCCGCGTTCTGATCGACGCGATCGGTTCGCGCGAACTGCCGGATGCCTGGTTGGGTGCGTTGAAGACTGCGGGTGTCGCCGTCCTCGCCTACCGGCCGCTGGTGACCGGCTGGCGTTCGAACCCTAAAAGTCTGCGCCGTCTGCATCGCAAGCTGGCCGTGGTCGACGCGCGCGTCGCTTTCGTCGGCGGCATCAATCTGGTCGACGATTTCGAGCCCGTTCGCTTTGCGGCGCCGCGCTTCGATTTCAGCGTAGAAGTGCAAGGTCCGCTGCTCGCGCCGATCCATCACAGCGTGTACCGCTTGTGGCGTCTCGTGGCCCTGACGCACCTGCAGCCGACCGACCGCAAGTCCTCGCCGGTTCACCCGTCCTGGCCGACCGATGGCCGCGTCCGCGCCGCGTTCGTCACGCGCGACAGCTTTGCGCATCGGCGCGATATCGAGCGCAGCTATCTGACGGCGCTCGCGCTCGCGCGCAGCGATATCGTGATTGCGAACGCCTATTTCCTGCCTGGGAATCGTTTCCGCAAGCTGCTCAAAAAAGCGGCTTCACGCGGCGTGCGCGTGCAACTGCTGGTGCAGGGGCGCACCGACCATCCTTTTTTCCAGGCCGCTTCGCGCGCGCTCTACCAGGATCTTCTGGTCGCGGGGGTGAACATCCACGAATACCAGGCGAGTGAACTCCACGCCAAGGTCGCGGTGGTCGACGCAAATTGGGCGACGGTGGGCTCGAGCAACATCGATCCGTTCAGTCTGATGCTGGCGCGCGAGGCGAACGTCGTGGTCGACGATCTGGTGTTCGCTGCCGACCTGAGAGCGCGCCTGCAGCGGGCGATAGACGCCTCGGCCCCGCTCAGCGCGGCTGACTGGCAGAACCGTCCCTGGGGCCAGCGTCTCGCGTCCCGCCTCGCTTACGCGACCGTGCGCGCCCTGCTGGGCATTGCGCGGATCGGACGCTGGCTGTAGGCGGGTCCCGCCTCGAAGCGCACCGGGCCGCCGCAACGCAGTCGCTGTTCGGCCTTACGCCGCCGCGCGTTTGGAACGCACGGGGCGATCGAATCGTGAAACGGCCCACGCCGAGCGAGACGCCTTCCTCGATCGGACGCTGGCGCTTGTAAAGGGCAGGACGCGATCAGGGCTGGGGCCGCGTTCGACGGCATCGATCGGCGACTGTGAGGCCACGCGAACGCGCAGTGCGCCGGCTGGGGACCAAGCGTCGCCCGCTTCTAGAGTTGCGCTGCCTTGAAGGTGTCGCATTGCCCCGGATCGCCCCCCTGCATGCCGCGCGTGAACCAGCGCATGCGCTGTTCCGACGATCCGTGCGTGAAGGATTCCGGCATGACCGTGCCGCGCGTCTGGCGTTGCAGCCGGTCGTCGCCGACTCCCGCCGCGGCAGCCAAGGCTTCCTCGGCGTCGCCCGGTTCGAGCACCTGCCGCGTCTTGTCGGCGTGATGCGCCCAGACGCCTGCGAAACAGTCGGCCTGCAATTCCATCCGCACCTGCATCGCGTTGCCCTCGACCTCGCCGGCGCGCTGGCGCGCGGCGTGAACCTGCTGCGATACCCCCAGCAGCGTCTGCACGTGATGGCCGACTTCGTGCGCCACGACGTAGGCCTGGGCGAAATCGCCCGACGCGTCGTGGCGCTGCGCAAGATCGTTGAAGAAGCTCATATCGAGATAAAGCTTCTGGTCGCCGGGGCAGTAGAAGGGCCCCATCGCCGCCTCCGCGAACCCGCACGCCGACTGCACCGCGCCCGAAAACAGCACCAGCGTCGGCTGCCGATAGTGCTGGCCCGACTGCTGAAACAACGTCCCCCACACGTCTTCGGTGTCGGCGAGCACCACCGCCATGAATTCCTTGAGCCGCTCTTCCTCGGGCGTCGGCGCGACCCGTTCCTCCGTCGCCGCCGGGCCGCTCACCTGGTTGAGTACGACCGACGGATCGACGCCGAAATACATCGCGACGAGCGCGAGCACGATCGCGCCGATTCCGCCGCCAGCTAGGCCGCGGCCACCGATGCGCATGCCGCGACGGTCTTCGATGTTGCTGCTGCGTCGTCCCCGTTCCCAGCGCATGGCCGTCTCCTTGAACGCTACACGTGCGCTTCATTGTAGTAAGAGGCCCGGCACCCCCGTTCGATTGCTTGGGCTGCCGTGCAGACCGCTACCCGCGCCGGCAACCTTCAGCCGGGGCCGCTGTGCAACAAAACAACACTTTTCTCGTCGGGCGCATAAAAAACAACAGCTTTTCTTGCCGGCCTGGAGCGAGTCTGGATAATCGACCTCGTCCACCAAGCGCCTTGCATGTCGGACAGCTCTGCAGAGCTTCAACCACCGGTTTTATTCTTTCTTTCTTAGGAGAAAAGCAATGAAAAAATCCCTGATCGCCCTGGCCGTTGCCAGCGCCGTCTCCGCTCCCGCTTTCGCGGCCACCAGCAACGTTGACATCTACGGCGTGCTGCATGTGTCCGTGTCCGCTTTCGATGATCAGGCCGGCACCGGCGCGGGCAGCAATGACGTGCAAGTTACGTCCAATCCGAGCCGCATCGGCTTCAAGGGCACCGAAGATCTGGGCGGCGGTCTCGCCGCGATCTGGCAGGTCGAGTCCAGCGTCAACTTGGACGAAAGCGGCGGCACCTGGGCCGGCCGTAACAGCTTCGTCGGCTTGAAGGGCGGCTTTGGTACGGCGCTGTTGGGCCGTCACGACACCCCGCTGAAACTCGTCGGCCGCGCGGTCGACCTGTTCGGCGACACGATGGCTGACTCGCGCAACGTGACCGGCGTCGGCTCCGACACCCGCGCCAACAACGTCGTCGCCTACATCTCGCCGAGCTTCAGCGGGCTGAGCTTCGCTGCGGCTTACACGACCGACCTGTCTGATGCTGCTGGCGCCCTCGCCGCGAGCGAGGCTGACGGCCAAGACGCCTACAACCTCAACGCCACCTACACCAACGGCCCCCTGTTCCTGGGTCTGGGTTACGGTGACGGTGATGCGCACGAGCTCCTGGGCTTCGGTGCGCACTGGCGTGCGGCGGCCGGCTTCACCTTCGGCAACTTCAAGGTCGTCGGCCAGTACGATCGTCTGAAGGATGAGGACAGCGTCGCTGCTGCAGCTGCCAACCAACTCGGTGACTTCGACTCGTGGATGTTGGGCGCCGCCTACACCATGGGCAATGTCGTCCTGAAGGCCAACTACATGGAAGGCGAGGAAGACAACTGTAACGTCGCCGGCTGTGACACGCAGCAGTGGACGATCGGTGCCGACTACAACCTGTCTAAGCGCACCACGGTGTATGCGCTGTACGCGGACGGCGAGAACATCACCTTCGGTGCCGGCGCGGGTAGCACCGACACCGTTACCGGCGGCGCGCCCGCGGGTACCGACGCAGAAGTTTCCATGCTGTCGGTTGGCTTGAAGCACAGCTTCTAATTCGAAGCCGGATTGCCGGCTAGAACGACGAAGCAAAAACGGGCTCCTTCGGGAGCCCGTTTTTTATGCAGTGCTGACTGACGTGTTCAGTCAGTAGCGACCTCGAAATCGTGAGTGATCTCGGCAGTTTTGCCGAGCATGATGCTAGCCGAGCAATACTTCTCCGCCGAGAGTTTGACCGCCTGCTCGACGCGCTTAGGGTCGAGCGATTTTCCGGTCACCGTGAAGTGGATGTGGATCTTCGTGAACACCTTGGGATCGGTCGGCGCGCGCTCGGCGTCGATGTCCGCGACGCAGTCGCTCACCTGTTGCCGGCCCTTGCGCAGAATGTGGACGACGTCGAAAGCCGAGCAGCCGCCCAGACCCAGCAGCAGCATTTCCATCGGTCGCACGCCGAGGTTCTTGCCGCCTGAATCGGGCGGGCCGTCCATGACGACGGTATGGCCGGATTCGCTTTGGCCGGCAAAACTGACGCCTTCGATGAGTTTGACGCGGGCTTTCATGGGGATCCTTTGAGAGGCGCCTGGCCCTCGGGGAGGGTCAGCGCGCAGGGTCGGGTCGGAAATTAGGCCGCAATTTGTACCACAAAATGCCCAGCCACTCATGCAGCGCGAAGCTGCTGTCGCGCAAGCCGCCGGGCGTCGGAAGCACGTCGAGAGCCGAATCGAGGCGCGTGCTTGAAAACTGTATGCCCGCGGGCACAACCTCGAGCCCCTGGGCCTCGAACAGCGGCGCCGCCCGGCGTAAGTGCCAGGCGTGGGTAACGAGCGCAATGCGCCGGATGCCGCGAGCCTGGAGCAATGGCGCAGAGAGGCGCGCGTTGTCCCAGGTCGTGAGCGCGGCGTCCTCCACCCAGCGCGGCTCAATTCCGTAGTCGTCGCGCAAAACCTGCTCCAGAATGCGTCCCTCGGCCAAGGTTCCGCCGCCGGGATTGCCGCCTGTGACGAGAAGAGGCAGGCCGGTTGCGCGGTGTAGCCGGACCGCGTAGCGCAGGCGCTCGAGGCTGATGCCGTTGAGCGTGTCGCCGCCGTATTCGGCGGCGGCGGTGCGACGGCCGCCGCCGAGGACGACGATCGCGTCGGCGTTCAGCCGGGCGGCGTCTGCCGGCGCGCTGATTTCAAGGGTTTTCAGCAGCAGGCCGCCGACCCAGGGTGTGGACAGGGCGTAGAGCACGGTGGTGGAGAGCAGGATCAGCGACATGGCGAGACGAGGGCGGCGACGGTGAAGCAGGAGTCCGACGCTCAGTAGAATCACCAGTGAGAGCGGCGGCAACAAGGCCGCGGCGATCAGGTTGGTGGCGAGCCAGGCGGTCATGGCGGCGATTGTATGCGAGGACGGCGTGCGCTTCGCATCCAGCGTTTGACTTTGCGCCGGCGCGGCGGTTAAAATGCCCGGCTTTCCGAGAATGTCCTCTGTGCAGAGGTTGGGTCATGAAAACCTTTTCCGCTAAAACGCATGAAGTCAAACGCGACTGGTTCGTGGTTGACGCCGATAACAAAGTGCTGGGCCGCCTAGCGTCCGAGATCGCGCGCCGTTTGCGCGGCAAGCACAAGCCGGAGTTCACCCCGCACGTCGACACAGGCGATTACATCGTGGTGGTCAACGCCAGCAAAATGGTCGTGACCGGCAACAAGGGCCTCGACAAGAAATACTATCGTCACTCCGGCTATCCCGGCGGCATCTACGAAACGAATTTCGACAAGATGCAGGAGCGCTTCCCGGGTCGTGCGTTGGAAAAGGCGGTCAAGGGCATGCTGCCCAAGGGTCCGCTCGGCTACGCCATGATCAAGAAAATGAAAATCTACGCGGGCGCGGACCATCCGCACGAGGCTCAACAGCCCAAGCCCCTCGACATCAACGTTAAGGCTGCATCATGATCGGTAACTACAACTACGGTACGGGTCGTCGCAAATCGTCGGTCGCCCGTGTGTTCATCAAGGCCGGAAGCGGCAAGATCATCGTCAACGACAAGCCCGTCGACGAGTATTTTTCGCGCGAGACGGGTCGCATGATCGTGCGCCAGCCCCTGGTGCTGACCGACAACCTGAACCGCTTCGACATCATGGTCAACGTCGCAGGTGGCGGCGAGTCCGGCCAGGCCGGTGCGGTTCGCCACGGCATCACCCGCGCGCTAATCGACCTGGACGCCGAGATGAAGCCCGCGCTGAAGGCGGCCGGCCTCGTCACCCGCGACGCCCGCGAAGTCGAGCGCAAAAAGGTCGGCTTCCACAAGGCGCGTCGTCGCAAGCAGTTCTCGAAGCGTTAAGCGCTTCACGCCGCAAAAGCCGCCCAGAATCGGGCGGCTTTTTTATTGGCGGCGAGCAGGCTGCCTTACAATAAATGAATCCATCGCAAGGAAGTCTCACCATGATCAAGGTCGGAATTGTCGGCGGCACGGGTTATACGGGCGTCGAGTTGCTGCGGCTGCTGGCGCGCCATCCGCAGGCCGAGTTGAAGGCGATCACGTCGCGCAAGGAGGCCGGGATGCCGGTCGCCGACATGTTCCCGAACCTTCGTGGCCGCGTGAAGCTGGCGTTTTCCACGCCGGAAGAAGCCGGACTCGAGACGTGCGACGTGGTGTTCTTCGCGACCCCGAATGGGGTCGCCATGCAGCAGACCCGCGCGCTGCTGGACGCCGGGGTCAAGGTGATCGACCTCGCCGCCGATTTCCGCATCAAGGACGTAGCGGAGTGGCAGAAGTGGTACAAGATGGAGCATGCCTGCCCGGACTTGGTCGCCGAGGCGACGTACGGCCTGCCCGAAATCAACCGCGAAAAGATCAAGAGTGCACGCCTGATCGCCAATCCGGGCTGTTATCCGACTGCGGTTCAGCTGGGATTTCTGCCGCTGCTGGAAGCGGGTGTGGCCGAGGCCGGCTCGCTCATAGCGGATGCCAAATCGGGCGTTTCCGGGGCGGGCCGCAAGCCCGAGACCCACATTCTCTTCGCCGAGGCTGCCGACAACTTCAAGGCCTATGCGGTGGGCGGGCATCGCCACTGGCCCGAAATCAAGCAGGGCCTGGAGAGTTTCGCCGGCGGCCCGGTGGGTTTCACCTTCGTGCCCCACCTGACGCCACTGATCCGCGGTATCCACGCCACGCTGTATGCGAAGGTGAAGGGCGACGTCGACCTGCAGGCCTTGTACGAAAAGCGTTACGAGGGTGAGCCCTTCGTCGACGTGATGCCGGCCGGGGCGTGCCCGGAGACGCGTTCGGTGCGCGGGGCCAATGTCTGCCGCATCGCCGTTCACCGGCAGCAGGGAAGCGACATGGTGATCGTGCTCTCGGTGATCGACAATCTCGTCAAGGGCGCGGCCGGTCAGGCGGTTCAGAACATGAACATTCTCTTCGGCCTGCCCGAGGACACCGCCCTCTCCGATCTTGGCATGTTGCCCTGAGTGGCGGAACTCCGCGGCCCGGACAGGGTCTTTGCTTGACGCAAGACGGGTGATGCGGATAATCACCCCACACATTTTCAAGGAGCATCGCCATGAATGCAGCAACCGAGATGGAAACCCCGCTGGTCTTCACCGACAGCGCAGCCAGCAAAGTCAAAAGCCTGATCGACGAGGAGGGCAATCCTGACCTCAAACTGCGCGTGTTCGTATCGGGCGGCGGTTGCTCGGGCCTGCAGTACGGCATGACGTTTGACAACGAAACCCGCGACGGCGATGCGACGTGGACCATTCACGGGCTGCGTGTGATCGTCGATCCGATCAGCGCTCGCTATCTGCAGGGCGCATCGATTAGCTTCCAGCAGGATAATATGCTGGCCGGCGCGTTCAAGATCGACAACCCGAATGCTGTGTCGAGCTGTGGCTGCGGTCACTCGTTCCGCACACGCGACGAGGGCGCCGACTCTGAGTATGATGAGTATGACGCGCCAGCTGCCGGCGGGTGCGGCCACTGCGGCGCATAAGTAGGCCCGCGCCAATGTTAATCGTACCCGGATCATCAGGGCTCGTACACCTTTGATGATCCGGGTCTTTGTTTGAGGAACCCGACTGGTTGCTCCCC
>CBJMYK010000072.1:0-7788 GCA_966433795.1 uncultured Thiobacillus sp.
ACGCCGAGTGCGATCAGTGCGCCGCACGCGACGATGGCATAGGCTGCCCGACGATAGCTCTGGCCGCGCATGGCATTCCTTTCGCGACGTGCAATGATGGAAGTGTAGACCGGCCGGCAGGAGGCGGTTTCATCCTGGCCGGTTCGACTCGAGGGCGCGGCGATGACGACTTGCTTCATAAGCAGCCTCAAGTGTTCGACCCATGTCATTCATGGCGCAGCACTTTGTTTCCCGATGCGGTCCGCTCGATGCTGCGGGATGCCTCGCGTTGCCGTGGGCACGCGTTTTGGGGACGCACGCTAGGCCATGCTCGTCTCTGCGAACACGCCGCTTCCGTCGCTCGCCGACAAGGTCGGCTTCCTGCGCGACCCTGCCCATTACCCGGTGCCGACGCGCAGCGTCGAGACCGTCGAAACCCACATTTCCTGGGTCTTTCTGACCGAGAGTTACGCCTACAAGCTCAAAAAACCGCTGCGTTGCGGGTATCTCGATTTCAGCACGCTCGAGGCCCGGCGCATCGACTGCGAGGAGGAGGTGCGCCTCAATCGGCGTCTCGCGGCGGCGGTCTATCTGGGCGTGCTGCCCTTGGTGCTTGGCGACGATGGGCTGCGCCTCGGGGGCCGAGGCCCGCCGGTGGACTGGCTCGTGAAGATGCGGCGCCTGCCGGCGGCGCGCATGCTCGACAGCCTGATACGCTCACGTACGGTGACCGAGGCGCCTATACGGCAGTTGGCGCGCCTGCTCGCTTCCTTCTACGCTGGCGCCAGGGCGGAGCCGATGGGGGCTGCGCGCTATCGCGCCCGTCTGGCGCAGCAGATCGCCGAGTCCGGGCACGAACTGGCCCGCACCGAGTTCGGCTTGCCACGCGCGCGTCGTTCGCCTCGCCGCCGCGCAAACCGAATTCGTGCAGCGCCAGGCATCCGTTCTCGACGAACGCGTCGCCCGCGGCCGCATCGTCGAAGGGCACGGCGACCTGCGGCCCGAGCATGTGTGTCTGCTGCCGGACCCAGTCGTCATCGATTGCCTCGAGTTCAAGCGCGATTACAGGATTCTCGACCCGCTCGACGAGCTCGGCTACCTCGCACTCGAATGCGAGCGCCTCGGCATGCCCGAGATCGGACCCTGGCTGCTGATCGCCTACGCCGAGGCGAGCGGCGACATGTGGCCCGCGGCGCTGCTGCATTTCTACCAAAGTTGCCGGGCGGCGCTGCGCGCCAAGCTCGCGGTCTGGCATTTGACGGACGTCGACGACGGCCGGCGCCAGGCGCCGGAAAAGTGGGTCGCGGCCGCGCGCGACTACCTGGGGCTGGCCGAGCGCCATATCGCGAAGGCGATGCCCCCAGCCTAGTCGGCCACGAGATCGCCGAGCGAACCATTCTCGTGCAGCCGACGGACCGCCTCGGCAAAGAGCGGCGCGATCTCTACTATCGTGACGCGGTCGCGCAGCGGCTGCGCCAGGCTCACCGCGGGAATGCTGTCGGTCACGACGAGCGCGTCGAGCGCGCCGCCACCCAGCGTGGTCGCTGCTTCGCCGC
Source organism: uncultured Thiobacillus sp. (assembly GCA_966433795.1). GTDB lineage: Bacteria > Pseudomonadota > Gammaproteobacteria > Burkholderiales > Thiobacillaceae > Thiobacillus. The sequence continues at coordinate 1,536 of CBJMYK010000072.1, forward strand.
CGAATACGCCGTGGGTCGCCGCGGCGAAGACGCGTTCGGCACCGCGGCGTCGGCACGCATCGGCCGCCCGGGCGAGCGTGGTGCCGCTGCTGACGAGGTCGTCGACGATGAGCGCGATCTTGCCGTCGACATCGCCGACCACGGCGTCGCCCGAGACGACGCCGGCGCTACGGTACTTTTCGACGAAAGCCGCACCGACCGCGCGGCCGAGGCGTCGGCTGAGCGCCTGCCGCAAGACCTCGGCCCGCTTGGCGCCGCCGACGTCGGGTGAGACCACGACCACTTCGCGGGCGGCGAGAAGCGGCGCGAAGTGCGCGACGAAGAGCGGCCGCGCTTCGAGGTGCTCTGCCGGAATGCGAAACGCATTCTGGTACGCGGCGAGGTTGTGCACGTCCAGGCTCACCACGCGGTCCACGCCAAGGCTCTCGAACAGCTGGGCGACGTAGCGGCTGCCCACCGGGTCGCGGGGCTGGCTGCGGCGGTCCTTGCGGGCGTAGGCGAGGTAGGGGACGAGTGCCGTGACGCGCGCGGCCGACGCGTCCTTGAGTGCGGCGATGAAGAACAGCAGACGGATCAACTTGTCGTTGGCGCTGTTGCCGGCTTGCCCGTGCAGCGACTGGACGACGTAGACGTCGCGGCCGCGCACGCTTTCGAGCGGACGCGCCTTGTGTTCGCCGTCCGCGAACTCGCGCTCCTCGAGCTCCGCCAGGGGGCGTCCGAGCCGGGCGGCGATCCGCTCACCGAGGCCACGGCTCGATTTCAAGCTGAACACGCAAAGGTCATCGCGTCCCATGGCGTCCCCTCCCTGGTGCGGCGGCTGGCGATGCTTTCATACTATGCCAAGCTGAGAGCTGAATCGCCCGGAGAGGAGCATGGACCGCACCACAGGTCGGACGCTCGAGTTGCTCGCGCTGGATTCGACCAACGCGGTCAGGCGACGGCCCTCGCGCGTCGTGCCGGGTCGGGGCGCGTCCGCGCCAAGCGCGCCGGGGCCGGGACGATGAGCGCGGCGGACCCCGCGGCCGCGCGATCGCCGGGATCCCTGAGTCTCTTTCTGTGCGGCGACGTCATGACCGCGCGCGGAATCGACCAGGTGCTGCCGCATCCGGGCGACCCCACGCTGCACGAAGGCTATGCCGCGTCGGCCGGCGATTATGTGCGCTTGGCGGAGAAGGCCCACGGCCCGATTCCGCGCCCGGTCGATTTCGACTACGTCTGGGGTGACGCACTCGCCGAATGGCGGCGCGCAGCGCCCGACGTCCGGCTCGTCAACCTCGAGACCGCGGTGACGACGCGCGACGACTGGCAACGCGGGAAAGGCATCCACTACCGCATGCACCCGGCCAACGTCGCCTGCCTCAGAGCCGCCGGTATCGACTGCTGCGGTCTCGCCAACAACCACGTGCTCGACTGGGGCGTGGACGGGCTGAGGGAGACACTGGATGTCCTGCAGCGCGCGGGATTCGCAACCTGCGGAGCCGGCCGTGACCTCGCCGACGCGGCCGCACCGGCGCTGCTCGTGAGACCCGGGGTCGGCCGGGTGCTGGTGTTCTCGTACGGGGCGACCAGCAGCGGGATACCGGCGTCGTGGGCCGCCGCCGCGGGTCGCCCCGGCGTGAACCTGTTGCCCGATCTCTCACGCGCGACGCTGCAGGGGATCGCAGCGCAGGTCGTGGCATCGAAACAGCCGGGCGACCTCGTCGTCGCGTCGATACATTGGGGCGGAAACTGGGGCTACGGCGTACCGGCCGCCCACCGGGCCTTTGCACGCGCGCTCGTCGAGCGCTGCGAGGTGGATGTCGTGCATGGCCACTCCTCGCATCATCCCATCGGCATCGAGGTCTACCGCGAGCGGCCGATCCTGTACGGCTGCGGCGATTTCCTCAACGACTACGAGGGCATCACGAACTACGCCGCGTATCGCAGCGATCTATGCCTGATGTTTTTTTTGACGATGGATACGATGAGCGGACGTCTGCGGAGTCTCGCGATGACGCCGATGCAGATCCGCCGCTTCCGCCTCGGTCGCGCTTCGCGCGACGACGTGCAGTGGCTGCAGCGGCGGCTGGATCACGAAGGACGCGTGCTGGGCACGCGCGTGGAACTGGGCGGAGACGGGCAGCTCGCGCTGCGCTGGTGACGCGGATCAGGCACCCAGCGGGCCGGACACGCTGGCCGCGGCTTCGATCAGTTGTAGCGTCGTGCCGCGGGCGGGCGCGGCGCCTGAGCGTGGGCGTCTTTGTGGCGGAAGTTGATCCGGCCCTTGGTCAGATCGTAGGGCGACATTTCGATCGTGACCTTGTCGCCGGCGAGGATGCGGATGCGGTGCTTGCGCATCTTACCCGACGCGTAAGCGGTGATTTCGAAGCCGTTGTCGAGGGTGACGCGGAAGCGGGTCTGCGGCAGTACCTCGTTGACGACGCCTTCCATTTCTACAAGTTCTTCTTTTGCCATGACGGGATTCCTCGTGAGGGGGCGGCGCGAAGCGCTGCGCCCGGGCGGGTGCGAAAGATCGCAATGCGTGTGGTGCGGCCGCGCCGTTGCGCGCGGTGGAAAGCCAGTGAGGAGAGCCGACGGCTGCCCGGTGAGGGCAATGAGGGGACTGACCAAAAGACCAATTCGTCCGATTATTATGCCAGAGCGTGGCGTCTTCTGGCAAGGCGAACGCGCGCGGAGCGAAGGATGTGCCGAGATTTTCCACGAGATCAAACGTGTATGCGCTTTCTGTTGCGTGAGTTCGAGATGACGGAGAGGCTCGCCGGTCAGCTCCGGCGGGACGGGGGGACGGTGAATGCGTCGCCAGTTTCCTATACTCAATCTCACATCACCAACTGGAGACGGCCATGAAACAAGGGACTGCCTTGCCCTTACTCGTTGTCGTGGCGCTCATCGGCGGCTGTGCCGAGATGGACCGCTGGGGCGGGCCGCGGTACGGCGAGACGACCGGCAGCGTCGCCGGCCAGAGCGAGCGCGACGGCACGATCACAGCCTTGGAAAACGTCCAGGTCGACGACGCATACAGGCTCGGCGTCGGCACCGCGGTCGGGGCCGTGGCAGGGGGGCTGCTCGGCTCGGCCGTCGGCGACAGCACGACCTCGACGGTCGCGGGCGCGGTGCTCGGCGGTGCGGCCGGAACCTATGGTGAAAGCAAACTGAGCAAGCGCGACGCGCAACGAATCACGGTCGAGATGGCGACAGGTGGACGCGTCACGATCACGCAGCCCGCCGATTCCCGTCTGAGCGCAGGCATGAAGGTAAGGGTCGAGGGCAGCGGCGAGGGGGCGCGGGTGGTGCCGCGCTAGGGGCGCAGTGGTCGAAGCGGGACGCGGTCATGGCGCACCGACACGAAGGCCTGTTGCACGCGATTCTCCACGGCCCGGTGAGCGGCAACGTGCACTGGCGGGATGTCGAAGCCATGCTCTTGCATCTGGGGGCACGCGTGGAGCCGCACCACGGAGCCAGCTTCCGGATCGTCTTGAACGGCAGGGAAGGTTTTCTGCACCGGCCGCACAACAGCCAGACCTGCAGCAAGCAGGAATTGCGGCATCTGCGGGAGTATCTGCTCGCAGCCGGCGTCCCGGCCGCGCCGCACCCGCTCGGCCCGTGAGCCGACGGCAGGCGAATTGGCGGGCGATCGCCGCCGCTCCCCAGGCGAGTGGCCGGAGGCGCGACCTGCGCTTGCTGCTCTGGTATTTTCGACCCATCAGGTGGGCGCACCGCCCGCGAGAGCGCGTGTCGGCCCGGTTTCCGGCGAGGGTTCGCAGAAATATTTTTCATCCGCCCCTCATGTTTGCCGGCTCTTTGCCGACTCCTTTGCTGTGAGCGCGTGTTTTCCCGCAGTGTAGGAGTTTGGCAATGCATGCATCCGTTTGCATTTCGGGGGACTGCATGCAGAGACGGAATCGATCCGACCCCTCCAGCGACTGCGATGCATGTCGACGCGCGGCAAGCGCGTTGCGACGTGGCCTAGGGCAGGCGGGCTTCACCCTCGTCGAATTGATGATCGCGGTCGCGATCATCGCGGCGCTGACCGCCATTGCGATTCCGAGTTATCAAGCCTACGTGGAACGCGCCCGCCGCGCCCAGGCGATGGCCGACATCTCGACCATTGCGGTAGCGATCGAGCGCCATTACACCAATCACTTCAGCTATCCGGCGACTCTCGCCGCCTTGGGTGCTGGCCTGCCGGTGGCAGATCCCTGGGGAAATCGATATCAATATCTCGCCATCGAGGTCGTGCCGCCGCCCAGTACCGGTGACGTCAGGCGCGACAAGAACCTGAATCCGCTTAACAGCGATTACGATCTCTACAGCATGGGCCCGGATGGGCAGACGCAGAAGCAGCTGAGCGGTTTGAAGGCGCGCGACGATATCGTGCGTGCCGGTAACGGCGGCTACATCGGCGTGGCTTCGGAGCACTGACAGGTGCTGCGCCCGCCCATGAAAAGCAAGGTCGCGCGTCGGCTTTTCCTGCTGTTTCTGCTCGCCGCGCTGGTGCCCATGGGCGCTATCGCCGCTTACGCCTACGCGCGTGTCAGCGACATGCTGGTCGAGCTCAACCAGCACCGCCTCAAACAGGACGCCAAGGCCCTGGGCATGAGCGTCGTGCAGGAATTGAACTGGCGCACCCAGGTGCTGAAGCGCGAGGCCGCGCGCGTCAGCCAGGGGGCCGGCCTGCCCGCGGCGACGCCCGAAGGCTTTCTCAGCCTGTCCTTGCGCCAGGACGCCACAGGGCTCACACCGCAGCAGGCGCATCACCTCGCTCGCGACCGCGTCACGCTCGTTCTCGATCCGACGCAGCCGCCGGGCCTGCTAATGCGGGCAGGGAAAGATTTCGTGTTCGGGCAGTTGGATCTGCAGAGCATATGGCGCAACGACCACGGCGCGGAGCGCTATTGCATTCTGGACGCCGCCGATCAGCGCGAACTCTACTGCACCGGGAATACCGACCCCGCAGCGGCGGCGACGCGGCCCAGCCTGGCGCCCGGGCAGAACACCGGAACCTTCGCCTGGCGCATTGCCGACGAAGAATTTGTGGGCGGCTTCTGGCACGCGCGCCTTCTTGCCCCGTACGCGCATCCCGGGCTCATCGTCCTGGTCGCCGAGCCCCAGGAATATCTGCTACGCAGCCTGATGGATTTTCGCCAGGCCTTCGTCGCGATCGCGATTCTTGCGTTCGGTCTCGCGCTGCTGCTGGCGATGAACCAGATCCGCCGCCAGCTGCGCCCCCTGGAAAGCTTGACGAACGGCACGCGCGCGCTTGCATCGGGCGATTTCTCGACGCGTGTGGCGCTCGGCCACGACGACGAGTTCGGAAGCCTCGCACGGTCCTTCAACGACATGTCCGATACGCTTCAGCATAAGTTCCACATGCTGCAGATGCTGGCGGAGTTGGATCAGGCGATCCTCAATGCATCCGACATGGACTATGTGATTCGCTCGGTGCTCGGGCGCATCCGCCAGGCGATCGAGTGCGACGGGGCAGGAATCGTGCGGCTCGACGGACAGGGCAGGGGAACGCTGCTGACCGCCGGCGACTTCGGCGGCCGCATCGGCAAGCAACTCGATTGCCAGGACATCGAGCAATTGTTTCTGGCGAACGTCACCCAGTCGTGGCGCAAGGTGACGTGCGATGACGCCTGCCCGCGCTGCCTCGAGCATATGGCCGACGGACCGGTCCGCCAGGCGCTGGTTTTCCCTGTGCGGGTCGGTGATCGGATCAACAGCCTGCTCGTGCTCGTCTATCGGCAGCCGCGCGATGCGCTCGATGAGATCGTCGCGACCAGCCAGACGCTGGTCGACCGCTTGGCCGTCGCCGCCTCGAACCTCGCCTGGGAAGAAAAGCTCTATCACCAGGGCCACTACGACGCGCTGACTGACCTGCCCAACCGCGTGCTGTTGCGCGACCGGGTCGAGCAGGCCTTGATCCGCGCGGACCGCGAGGGCTCGTCGGTCGCCGTGATGCTCGTCGACCTCGACAACTTCAAGCAGATCAACGACAGCCTTGGTCACTCCGCCGGCGACGAGGTGCTGGTCGAATGCGCGCGCCGCCTGAAGTCCATCCTGCGTCAAAGCGACACCTCGGCCCGTCTCGGCGGTGATGAATTCGCAGTGCTCGTGCCCGATCTGCCGCGCGGAAGCGAAGCGGCATTCATCGATGCGATGGCCCGCAAACTCAATCGCGCGCTCGGCGATCCGATGACGGCCGCGAACCGCCGGATCACCTCGCAGGCGAGCATCGGCATTGCGCTCT
>CBJMYK010000073.1:0-7722 GCA_966433795.1 uncultured Thiobacillus sp.
CGGGCAGCAGGAGCAGCACGTCGACGTCCGACCCCGGAAAGAGCTCGGCGCGTCCGTAGCCGCCCACTGCGACGAGACAGAAACCGGCGGACAGGTCAAGCCGCGTACTCAGCTCAACCACAATCCCGTCGACCAGTGCGGCGTGTTGCGCCAGGTACCGTGCCGCACGTGGCTTCTCGAGGTAGGCGGCAGCGAGGCTCGCGCGGCCGGATTTCAGCCGCTCGCGGAGATCGGCGAACGGCCGGCTGCTCACGCGGGGTGGCGTATGCGTTCCGGCACCGCGGGCGTGCCCGCCGACACGGTCAACACTTCGTAACCGCTATCGGTGACGAGCACCGTGTGCTCCCACTGCGCCGACAGGCTGCGGTCCTTGGTCACGATCGTCCAGCCGTCCGGCATCTGCCGTATGTCGCGCCGGCCCGCGTTGATCATCGGCTCGATCGTGAAGGTCATGCCGGGTTCCAGCAGCAGGCCCGTGCCGGCTTTGCCGTAGTGCAGCACCTGTGGTTCCTCGTGAAAATTGAGGCCGATGCCGTGGCCGCAGAACTCGCGTACCACGCTATAGCCGTGATTCTCGGCGAAGCGCTGGATCGCATGGCCGATGTCGCCGAGACGCGCGCCGGGCTTCACCCGGTCGATGCCGACCCACATCGCTTCGTAGGTGACCTGGATCAGCCGCTTGGCCTGGATCGTCGCGTCCCCGACCGCGAACATGCGGCTGGTGTCGCCATGCCAACCGTCCTTGATGACCGTGATGTCGAGGTTCACGATGTCGCCGTTCTTGAGGATCTTGTCGCCCGGTACGCCGTGGCAGACTTGATTGTTGACCGAGGTGCAGATCGATTTGGGGTAGGGCGCGTGACCCGAGGGGGCGTAGTTCAGCGGCGCCGGCACCGTGCCTTGGACGTTTACCATGTACTCGTGACACAGCCGATCGAGCTCGCCCGTGCTGACGCCGGGTTTGACGAAGGGCGTGATGTAGTCGAGTACTTCGGCGGCGAGGCGGCCCGCTACGCGCATGGCATCGATTTCGGCGCCGCTTTTGATGGTGACTGTCATGGAAAACGCTGGTGGGAATCAAAGGCGCATTTTAGCGCTGCCGCCTGCCCGAAAAACCCCATGCGTGGACGGGAGATGCGAAGCGGACCGCCGGGCGTTGCAGGACGGCCCACTGTCCGGGGCGCCTTGAAATAAGTGCACGATCGATTTAGAATCGCCGGCTGTCCGAAATGGTTCGGACAAATTCGCACACCTGTCATTAAAGGGTGGCGGCGCGCATTGCACCCAGCGCGCGGCTGCTGGCGGGTGGAGGCTCAACCCTTTAGGAGATTTCAATGTCTGTCACCATGCGTCAAATGCTGGAGGCCGGTGTCCATTTCGGCCACCAGACCCGCTTCTGGAATCCCCGGATGGCCCCGTTCATCTTCGGCCATCGCAACAAGATCCACATCGTCAACCTGGAAAAGTCGCTGCCGATGTTCCAGGAGGCGCAGAAATTCGTGCGTCAGCTCGCCGCCAACAAAGGTAACGTGCTGTTCGTCGGCACCAAGCGTGCCGCGCGCGACATCGTGCGCGAGGAAGCGCAGCGCGCCGGCATGCCTTACGTCGACCAGCGCTGGCTCGGCGGCATGCTGACCAACTTCAAGACCGTCAAGCAGTCGATCAAGCGTCTGAACGACCTCGAAGCCCAGCTCAACGAGCCGGGCCGCCTGTCGAAGAAGGAAATCCTCACCGTCCAGCGCGAAGTCGACAAGCTCAACCGCAGCCTCGGCGGCATCCGCGAAATGGGCGGCCTGCCCGACGCGCTCTTCATCATCGACGTCGGCTACCAGAAAGGCGCCGTGGTCGAGGCCAAGAAGCTCGGCATTCCGGTGATCGGTGTCGTCGACACCAACAACAGCCCCGAAGGCGTGGACTACGTGATCCCCGGCAACGACGACTCGGCGCGTGCGATCCGTCTCTACGCCCGCGGCATGGCCGACGCGGCGCTCGAAGGCCGTGCCCAGGTGATCAGCGAGATCGTCGGCGGCGAAGAATTCGTCGAAGTCGAAGAAGAGGGTGGCGTCGCCGCTGAATAAGGCCTGCGACGCGGCAAAGCGCCGGGCACCCCTGGCGTCGGGTATTTGAGGAGGGGCGTCGGCCCCTCTTTCTGTATTGGCTCAATTAATCGAGAAATCTGGGATAGGAGTTCGAAATGGCTGAAATCACTGCAAGCATGGTCAAGGACCTGCGGGAAAAAACCGACGCGCCGATGATGGACTGCAAGAAGGCGCTGACCGAGGCCGGCGGCGACATGCAGAAGGCGGAGGAGATCCTGCGCGTGCGCTTCGGCAACAAGGCTGCAAAAAGCGCCGGCCGGGTCGCCGCCGAAGGCGTGGTGACGATCGCGATCAGCCCCGACGGCAAGTCCGCGGCGATGGTCGAAGTCAACTGCGAGACCGACTTCGTGGCGAAGAATGACGACTTCCTCGCGCTGTCGAGCGCGCTGGCCAATATGGTGCTGAACCAGAACCCCGCCGACGTCGCTGCGTTGTCGGCCCTGCCGTACAAGAACTCCACCGTCGAGGGCTTCCGTACCGAGCTGGTCGGCAAGATCGGCGAAAACATGTCGGTCCGACGTTTTGCGCGTCTCGACGCTCAGGGCAAGTTCGCCAGCTACATCCACGGCGGCAAGATCGGCGTGCTCGTCGACGTGACCGGCGACGAAGCGCTCGCACGCGACGTGGCCATGCACATTGCCGCGTCGAAGCCGAAGTCGCTCGACGCTTCGGGCGTGCCGCAGGACCTGCTCGATACGGAGCGTCGCGTCGCGATTGAAAAGGCCAAGGAAGCCGGCAAGCCGGAAGCCATGTTGGAGAAGATCGCCGAAGGCACGGTGCAGAAATTCCTCAAGGAAGTCACCTTGCTGTCGCAGCCCTTCGTCAAGGACGACAAGCAGACCGTCGAACAAGTGTTGAAGTCGAAGAACTCGCAGTGTCACGGTTTCACGATGTATGTAGTCGGCGAGGGCATCGAGAAGAAGGTCGCCGACTTCGCTGCTGAAGTCGCGGCCGCCGCCAAGGTTTGACCCGGTGGCGCCTGTTCGCCGCATCCTGCTGAAGCTCTCCGGCGAGGCCCTGATGGGACCGGACAGCTTCGGCTACCACGCCGAGACGATGGCCGGGTTTGTCGCGCAGATTCGCGACGTGGTCGCATTGGGCGTCCAGGTCGGCATCGTGGTCGGTGGCGGCAATCTGTTTCGCGGCGCGACCGGCGCGCTCGCGGGAATGAACCGCGCCACGGCCGACTCGATGGGCATGCTGGCGACGGTGATGAACGCGCTTGCGTTGAAGGATGCGCTGCAGCAGGCAGGCGTCGCGGCGCGGGTGCAGACGGCCGTCCACATCGCCCACGTCGGCGAGGACTTCGAGCGCGATGAGGCTGTGCGCGAGCTCGAGGCCGGACGCGTGCTGATCTTTGGCGGCGGAACCGGGAACCCGTTTTTCACGACCGACACCGCGGCCGCGCTGCGTGCCGCAGAGATCGGTGCCGATCTGCTGCTGAAGGCGACCAAGGTCGACGGCGTCTACACCGCCGATCCGAACAAGGACCCGGACGCGCGGCGCTACGATACGCTCTCGTTCGACGAGGCGATCGCGAAGCAGCTCGGCGTGCTCGACACGGCCGCCTTTGCGCTGTGCCGCGAACAGAAACTGTCCCTGGTCGTGTTCAACGTCTTCAAGCCCGGTGCACTCAAACGCGTGGTGATGGGCGAGGACGAGGGCACGCGGGTCAGCAACCATTGAGGAATTGAAATGGCTGAAACCACGATCACCGACATCAAGCAGTCCGCCGAGCAGAAGATGGGCAAGACGCTCGAGGCGCTGAAGAACGATCTCGCCAAGGTGCGCACGGGGCGTGCGCACGCTGGCATTCTTGACCACGTCCTGGTCGATTATTACGGCAACCCGACCCCGGTGCCGCAAGTCGCCAACGTCTCGCTGGTCGATTCACGCACGCTCGGCGTGCAGCCCTACGAAAAAAACATGGTCGGCAAGATCGAAAAGGCGATTCGCGACGGCGACCTCGGGCTCAATCCCGCGACCCACGGCGACATCATCCGCGTGCCGATGCCGGCCCTGACCGAAGAGCGCCGCCGCGATCTGATCAAGGTCGTGCGCAACGAAGCCGAGGGCGCCCGCGTCGCGGTGCGCAACATCCGCCGCGATGCCAACGCTTCGCTCAAGGACATGGTCAAGGCCAAGACGGCGACCGAAGACGAGGAGCGCCGCACCCAGGAAGAGGTGCAGAAACTGACCGACAAATTCATCGGCGAGATCGACAAGATGCTGGCCGAAAAAGAGAAAGACCTGCTCGCAGTCTGAGCCTGTCCGAGCCCATCCGGCGTGTCTATCCGCACGAAGCAAGCGATTCCCATGACCTCGGACGTTCCGCGGCATATCGCCATCATCATGGACGGCAACGGTCGGTGGGCGAAGCGTCGCTTCATGCCCCGTTTTGCGGGACACCGTAAGGGGGTCGAGGCGCTGCGCGGCGTCATCCGTGCCTGCGCCGAGCGTGGCGTGACGCATCTCACGGTGTTCGCCTTCAGTTCGGAAAACTGGCGGCGACCCCAGGAAGAGGTCACGCTGCTGATGGAGTTGTTCCTGCGCGCGCTCGAGAACGAAGTCGCCAAACTGCACGAGAACGGCATTCGTTTTCGCGTCATCGGCGAGCTGTCGGGATTTTCCGAACGCATCCAGGCGCTCATCCGCGAAGCCGAAGCGCTCACCCGAGAAAACAGCCGCCTTACATTCACGGTCGCGGCGAATTACGGGGGACGCTGGGACATCGTGCAGGCCGTGAAGAAACTGGTGGCGTCGGGCGAAGTGGTCAGCGAGGCGACGCTGGCAGAGCACCTCAGTCTGGCCGACGCGCCCGAGCCCGATCTCTTCATCCGAACCGGGGGCGAGCAGCGCATCAGTAATTTCCTGATGTGGCAGCTGGCCTACACTGAACTCTACTTTACCGACGCCCTGTGGCCCGATTTCGACGCCGCGGCGCTCGACGACGCGATAGCTTCGTATCGCACGCGCGAACGCCGTTTTGGTCGCACCAGCGAACAGCTGCTGACGGCGTCGTGACGGCACATCGAGGATCGCCATGACGCCCTTGATCCGACGCGTGTCAACGGCCCTGCTGTTGCTGGCCCTGTTCGTACCGGCGGTTCTTTGGGCGCCGGGTTGGCTGTGGGCGCTGCTGATGGCCGCGGTGGTCGGCGCCGCGGCCTACGAGTGGGGCCGGCTCAGCCAGTTTCCGAATGCCACGGCGCGGATCTACGCGGCCGCGCTCGCGCTGGGCGTCGCCGCTTTGCCCTACGTGCTGGGCGACGACTGGCCGGCTGTCCAGCTCGGGCTGTTCGGTCTGGCTGCGGCGTTCTGGCTTATCGTGGCGCCGCTGTGGCTGCTGGGTCGCTGGCGCGTCCCCCAGCCGTTCGTGCGCGCGGGGGTCGGCGTCGTGCTGCTCGTACCGACCTGGGCCGCGCTGCTCTACCTGCAGGCGCGTGGGCCCGCCGTATTGCTCGGGATGATGGCGCTCGTCTGGATCGCCGACACCGCCGCGTATTTCTCGGGCCGCCACTTCGGCCGTCACAAGCTGGCACCGCTGATTAGTCCCGGAAAAACCTGGGAAGGCGTCGCTGGCGCGCTGGCCGCGGTCACCGCCTATGCGGCCGCCTTGAGTTTTGCGGTCGGAATGCCGCTGCCGTGGCTCGTCGTCGTGGCGGCCGGCCTGCTGTATGTGTCGGTCCTCGGCGACCTGTTCGAATCCTGGATCAAGCGCGTTTCCGGCATGAAGGACAGCGGGGGTCTATTGCCCGGCCATGGCGGGGTGCTCGACCGCATCGACGCACTGACGTCGACGCTGCCGATCGCCGCCGCGTTGTTGGCCTGGCTGGAGCGCAGCGCTTGAAGCGCCGCGTTCTCACGGTACTAGGCGCGACCGGGACGATCGGCGTCAATACGCTCGACGTCGTCGCGCGTCACCCCGACAGGTTCGAAATCTTCGCACTCACAGGTGCCACCCAGGTCGAGCGCATGCTGGAGCAGTGCCGCGCACACCGGCCGCGCTTCGCCGTGATGACCGAGCCGGATGCGGCGAGCGCCCTGCAGGCGCGGCTCGCGGCGCAGGGAGTCGCGGTCGAGGTGCTGGAAGGCGCGGCCGCGCTCACCGAGGTCGCGACCGCGAGCGAAGTCGACACCGTCATGGCGGCGATCGTCGGCGCTGCGGGACTGCCTGCGACGCTCGCCGCGGCGCAGGGTGGCAAGCGCATCCTTCTCGCCAACAAGGAAACCCTGGTCGTCTCGGGGCAGCTCTTCATGGACGCGATCGCCGCGAGCGGGGCGGAGCTCTTGCCGATCGACTCCGAGCACAACGCGATCTTCCAGGCCTTGCCGCGCGACTTCAACGGCGACTTTCAGCGCGCCGGCGTCAGCAAGCTGTGGCTCACCGCGTCGGGCGGACCGTTCCGCACGTTCTCAGCCGACGCCATTGCGGCGGCGACGCCGGCCCAGGCGGTGGCGCACCCGAACTGGGTGATGGGAAGGAAGATCTCGGTCGACTCGGCGAGCCTGATGAACAAGGGGCTCGAAGTGATCGAGGCGCGCTGGCTGTTCAACGCGCGGCCCGAGCAGATCAAGGTCGTCGTGCATCCGCAGAGCATCGTCCATTCGATGGTCGAATACGTCGACGGCTCGCTCGTCGCTCAGCTGGGCACGCCTGACATGCGCACGCCGATCGCATACGCGCTCGGCTTTCCGGAACGCATTACGGCCGGCGTCGCAGCGCTCGAACTCATGGGCAAGCAGCTCACCTTCGAAGCGCCCGATACGTCGCGCTTTCCCTGCCTGCAGCTTGCCTTCGATGCGCTCGCCGCAGGCGGCAACGCCGCAGCGGTGTTGAACGCTGCCAACGAAGTCGCGGTCGCACGGTTTCTCGAGGGCGGGACGTCGTTCGGCGGAATCGCCGCGAGCATCGCGCATACCCTGGAGCGGCTGGCCGGCGGCGCTGCGCAGACGCTGGACGAACTGCTCGACGCCGATCGTCAGGCGCGCCGAGTTGCCGACGCCTATCTCAGGTGCACCTACGCATGAACGTTGTGAACACGATTCTGTGGTTCCTTGTCGCCATCGGCATCCTCGTCGTGGTGCACGAGCTCGGTCATTATTTCGCTGCCCGTCTCGCCGGCGTGAAGGTGCTGCGCTTCTCGGTCGGCTTCGGCAAACCCCTATTCAGCCGCCGTGTCGGACGCGACCAGACCGAATGGACGCTGTCGGCGCTGCCGTTCGGCGGCTACGTCAAAATGCTCGACGAGCGCGAGGGCGAAGTGCCTGCCGCGGAAGCGCACCGAAGCTTCAATCGCGCGAATGTCTGGCGGCGCATCGGAATCGTCGTGGCCGGACCGACCGCCAATTTCCTGCTCGCGATCGTCTTCTACTGGGTGCTCTTCGTGCATGGCGTCCCCGCGATGAAACCGCTGATCGGCGAGCCGCCCGCGGGCACGCCCGCCGCGCACGCCGGGCTCGTGGCAGGCGACGAAATTCGCCGCGTCAATGGCATCGATACACCGTCGTTCCAGGATCTGCGGCTCAATCTGCTGCGCGCAGGCGTGGTGGGCGGGATGCTCGAGCTCGACCTCGCCGACGGCCGCAGCGCACGACTCGAAGTGTCGGCGCTCGAAACCGA
>CBJMYK010000074.1:0-7709 GCA_966433795.1 uncultured Thiobacillus sp.
CGGCACTTCGCTCGAGGAAAACCTGCGCATGGGCCGCGAGGTCGAAAGGCTGGTCGGCGAGATGCCCGAGGTCGCGAGCCTCGCCCAGCGCGCCGGCCGCTCGCGGCTCGACGAGGACGCGCAGCCGGTCAACTTCAGCGAATTCGACATCGCGCTGAAGTCCGGCACGCGCAACGTGCCCGAGGTCATGCAGCGCATCCGGGAGCAGCTCGGGCAGATACCGGGCATGTCGACCAACGTCTCGCAATTCATCACCCACCGCATGTCGGAAATCCTCTCCGGCGTGCGTTCCCAGGTCGCGGTCAAGATCTACGGCCCCGACCTCGCGGTGCTGCAGCAGAAACAGCAGGCGGTCTATCAGGCCGTGCAAGGCGTTGCCGGGATCGTCGATCTGCAGATGGAGCCGATGATCCTGGTGCCCGGCGTGGATGTGCGGGTCAACCGCGCCGCGGCGGCGGCCTACGGCTTCACCCCCGGCGCGGTCGTGACCCAGGTCGAACAGGCCTTCAACGGCGCGGTCGCGTCGAAGGTGCTCGAGCAGGACCGCACCTTCGACCTGTTCCTGCGCGTCGACGAAGCGGCGCGCGCCGATATCCGCACGCTCGGCGAGCTGCCCCTGATATCGCCGGACGGCGTGGTCGTTCCGCTGCGGGATCTGGCACGCTTCAGCGTGGTGCAGGAACCCTACATGATCAACCGCGACAGCGGCGCGCGCCGCGCCGTGGTGCAGTGGAACACCGACGGCCGCGACCTGGACAGCGTCGTGCGCGCGGCCCAGGCCCGCATCCGCGACGAGGTCACGCTGCCGCCGGGCTACACGCTGGAGATCGGCGGCGACTTCGAGGGCCAACAGCGCGCCACACGCAACCTGCTGCTTTCGGGCAGCACGGCGCTGGTGCTGATGACGCTCATCATGTTCCAGGCGTTCCGCAACTGGTCGCTCGTGATGCTGATCATGCTCAACCTGCCGCTGGCCCTGATCGGCGGCGTGTTCGCGCTCGCGCTCGCCGACGAAACCCTGAACGTCTCGTCCATGATCGGCATGATCGCGCTGTTCGGTGTGGCGACGCGCAACAGCCTCCTGCTCGTCTCGCGCTACCTGCACCTCATGCAGACCGCGCCGCATCTGAGCCCGGCAGAAGTCGCGGTGCGGGGCGCGCGCGATCGCCTCGTGCCGATCCTGCTGACCGCCTTCACGGCCGCGCTCGCCGTGACGCCGCTGATTTTTGGCGACCCCACCGGCAAGGAGATGGAGCGTCCCTTGGCGATCGTCCTGCTTGGCGGGATGCTGAGCTCGACCTTGCTGAATCTGGTGGTCATTCCCACGTTGTTCCACGGTTTGGCCGCGCGGTGGCCGGCGCGCTTCGTCGCGTCGCCCGCCTGAGCGGCGGGTGGTCCGGAAGCGCTATGGCCCGGCGCGCCGGGCCGCGTAAGATAAAAGCACCTGCTGGCCTGACGACGGTGAAGATCATGTTCGCTAAATCACCCGCTCCTTCCCTTGCTGCGCGCCTGACCGATATGAAGCGCGAGGTCGGAGGGCGGCTGGCGTTCGTCAGCCTGCCCGAGGCAGGGGTGCTGCTCTGGCTGCTGCTGCTGGTGGCGATGCCGGTCATCGTTTTTTCGCAGCTGTCGCTTCCGGCACAGCGACCGATCCATGTCGAACCGCAGAGCCATCTTCTGATCGAGGCGTTCTGCGGCCTGACGGCGCTCACGCTCGCCGGCATGATCCTGTCGGTATGCGTCAAACGCCGCGACCTCAGTCTGATCCTCTTCGGCCTGGGTTTTCTCGCCATGGGCATCTTCGACCTGCTGCACGCATGGACCGATCCGGTCAGCCGGCAGACCGCTTTCGTTCTCTACCACACGCTCTCGACGCTGCTCGGAAGCGTCTTCATCCTTGCGGGCGTCGTCGTCCGTATCGCGGCCGAACGCAGCCACGGGTTGTCCCGTGCCGACCGGCTGACGCTTGGCGTCGGTCTGGCGCTGGCAGTCGCCGTCGCCGTACTCTACCAGTACTCGATTCCGAGCCTGTTCGCGCAGGAGGCGGAGCGGGTCGGGTTTTCGTCACTCAACCACGCGGCGCATTATGTCGCCGCGCTGTTCTACGTGCTCGCCGGCATCGCGTTCTACCGCTACTTTCGCGAGCATCATCAGCAAGTGGCCTTGCTCGCCTTCAGCCTGCTCGTGGTCTTCGCCCAGAGTGCCTACCTGTTCAGCCTGTCGAGCATGTGGGACCTCGCCTGGTGGGTGTGGCACGGCGTCAAGCTCCTGTTCTACCTCGGCACCGTGCTGATCGTATTCGTCGGCTTTCTCCTGGCCTTGCGAACGATCGAGAGGTCGCGCCGCTCGCTGTTTCGGGTCAACCGCCGGCTGCAACGTTCGCAGCAGGCGATTCTCGACTTCAATCGCGAGCTCGAGATCCGCAACCGCATGGCGCAGGAGGCGATGCTCACGCTCAATCTCGACAATGCCTTGGATGTCGTCTCCGAGGCCATACGCCAGTTGCTCGGCTTGAGCAGTTGCGAGCTGATCCTGCGCATGCCGCCGGACGAAGTCGACGAGTTCGACCGACTGACGCGGCGCTTGAGCAGCCGCTGGCCGGTGCGCGCGCTGCGCGACGCCGCACCGTGTCACGCCGACGTCTGCCGTCCGGTGGAGCCGCTGCGGAACGTATTCCAATGCGGTTACCGCGACGCGTCGGGCGGCCATTCGGTGTGCCTGTCGCTGACCGCGAACGGCCAGGAGATCGGCCGTCTGCGCCTGCTCGCGAGCCAGCCCGGTCTCGAAAAACGCAATCCCGACGCCTTGCGGGCGCTCGCCGTCGAAGCCGGCGCCATCGTGCATAGCGCCTTGCTCTATCAGCAACGCCAGGACGCCAACGATTTCCGGATGGCGCTGCTGCGGGTTTCTAGCATGATCACCTCGACGCTCGACCTCGACCGGGTCCTGGAGGCCGTGTGCAAGGAGAGCGCTGCGCTGTTCGAGTGCGACGGCGCGCTGGTGTGGCTGCCCGACGGCGAGGCCAGGAGTTTTTTCCTGGCGGCCAAGTGGTTTGCGCAGACCGATCAAACGATCTCTGCGGAACTCGAAGCCTGGTGCGGCGACGGCGAGCAGTGTGCCACGCTGCTGCAGGGCGTGCGCGGCCAGTTCCGCCCGATGGGCATCCTCTGGCAGGACGCTTCCCAGGCGACGCCGTTTCGCAAGCCCGAGGGCTGTCCGTGGGAGGCGCTTGCCATGTTCCCGCTGCTCGATGGCGAGCAGCTCATCGGCGTGATGGTGCTGGCGCGCACGGACCCGGTACGCTTCAGCGCGGCGACGCTAGGCAAAGGCGTGTTGCTCGCAGACCAGGTGCGCATCGCGGTCAACAACGCGCGCAGCTATGCGCGGCTCGCCGAGTTCAATCAGCAGCTCAAGCTGGCGGAGGAAAACAAGCTGCGCAGCGAACGCATGGCCGTCATGGGGCAGATGGCGGCGTCGGTCGCGCATGAAGTGCGCAATCCCTTGTCGGCGATCAACAACTGCCTCGCCGTGCTGCGGCCGGAGGTCGCCGCGCGGCCGCGCAGCCAAGCGGCGCTTGAAATCATTCAGGACGAGGTCGAACGGCTGACCAATCTCACGAGCAACTTTCTGTCCTTCGGCAAGCCGCGCGCATCGGTCAGCAAGCCCATGGTGCTGGAACAGGTGGTGAAGAAAACCTGCGCCTTGCTCGAGCGCCACATCAGCCAGGAGGCGCTCCCGATCGAAGTGAGCCTCAAGATCGAGCCGACGTCGTCGCTGCTGCTCTTCGACGGCGACGCGCTGGAGGCGGTGTTGTGGAATCTGCTGCTCAACGCGTCCCAGGCCATCCACGGAGCAGGTCGCATCGACGTCGGCCTGCGCTGTTATTCCGGGCATTTCCTGCTCGTCGTGAGGGACTCCGGCAAGGGCATCGCGCCCGCAGACCAGGCTCGGATTTTCGAACCCTTTTATTCGCAGCGCCCTTTGGGCGCCGGTCTCGGCCTGGCAATCGTGCATCGTCTGGTGCGCGAGTGGCACGGCCGCATCCGGGTGCGCAGCCGGGTCGGCGAGGGGACGACCTTCTTCCTGCGCGTGCCCGCGCGGATCGAAGAAACCTTTATCGGACGCGAGGTCGCCTGAATGCGCATTCTGTTGGTCGATGATCAGAAAAGCCTGCGCCGCAGCCTGTCGCTCATGCTCCAGGCCGCAGGCTTCGATACTGCGGAAGCGGAGAGCGGCGAAGAGGCGCTGTCCTGCCTGGGCGAGCAGAAGTTCGACCTGGTGATCACCGACCTGCGCATGGAGGGCATGTCCGGCGTCGACCTGCTGCGCGAGATCAAGCGCAGGGATCCGATGCTGCCGGTCATTCTGATTACGGCCTACGGCAGCATCGACTCGGCGGTCGACGCGATGCGCCTCGGCGCCTTCGATTACCTGACCAAGCCCTTCCGCGAACAGGACATCCTGGAGAAGATCCGCGCCAGCCAGTCGGCGCCCCCCGGCTCTGCGATATCCGCGGCCGAGCCTTCGCGCAGCGCGGAGGATATCGTTGCCGACACGCCGCAGATGCGGGCCACGCTGATCAAGGCGGAGCGCATCGCCCGCACCGACATCAGCGTGCTCATCACCGGGGAAACCGGCACCGGAAAAACCCGGGTCGCACGCTTCATCCATGAGAACAGCGCGCGCCGCGAGGCGCCGTTCGTCAGCATCAATTGCGCGAGCCTGCCGGAAAACCTGCTCGAGAGCGAACTGTTCGGTCACATGAAAGGCAGCTTCACCGGCGCGACGGAATCGCGTGCGGGGCTTTTCGAGGAAGCCGACGGCGGCACGCTGTTCCTTGACGAAGTGGACACGCTGTCGCCCGCGATGCAGGCCAAACTTTTGTCGGTGCTGCAGGAAAAGATCATCCGCCGCGTCGGTTCCAACAAAGGCAAGAAGGTCGATATCCGCGTCATGTCGGCGAGCAACCAGGATCTCGGTCTGCTCATCGAGAAAGGCCATTTCCGCTCCGATCTCTATTTCCGCCTCAACGGCATACGCCTGCATCTCCCGCCGCTGCGCGAGCGCGGCCAGGACCTGCACAATCTGCTGCAGCGCTTTCTTTCCCTCTACGGTCGCAAGTACGGTCGCAGCGACCTGCGGCTCTCGCCGCGCGCCGAGGCCTATGTGCTGGGCTACCCGTATCCGGGCAATATCCGCCAGCTGGAGAGCTTCGTCGAGCAGATGGCGGTGTTCGCCGACGACGCCGGCTACATCGACGTCGACGCCTTGCCCGAGGACCTGCTGCAGCAGGCTCCCGCGACGATGCCGCGGCACGATCCCGCCGAGTTCAGCGAGGGCGCCGGCAGTATCGCTGATACGCAGCGGCGCATGATCGAGGCGACGCTGCAGCGCGCGTCCAACATCGGCGAGGCGGCGCGCGTGCTCGGCATCGGCCGCACGACGCTGTGGCGCAAGATGCGCGAGTACAACCTGCATTTCCCGCCGCACGGGCGCAATCGCTGACGTTTCCGTCCCGTACCGCTCTGGTACGGGGCTTGCTTTTCAGAGCGGTGAGGGCCTTGTCCCACCGTTTTGAAACAGCAGGAGACGCAAGCATGTCCGTTACACACTCGAACTGGAAACGCGCCCTCGGCGCCTTGCTGTTCGCCTTGCACCCGGCCGCGCTGTGGGCCGAGGCGCCGGCGGTCGTCGAGACCGAGGTCAAGTACGAGGTCACCGTCGCCGACAGCTTGCCGGCGGTGCGCGAGATGCTTGTGTCGGCCCTCGAGGCCCGCAACTACGCCATCATCAACGTGCTCGACGTGCAGCAAGGGCTGGCCAGCCGCGGCATCGACGCGCATCCGCTGCAACTCGTCGAGTTCTGCAACCTGACGCGCGCGTACACGATCACGCGTCACGTTCCCGAGTTCGAGCTGTTCGCACCGTGCCGCGCGGCGCTGTTCGAAAAAGGCGGCAAGACCACGGTGATGGTGCACCGTCCCGCCCACGTGCTGTCGCTGCTGGCAAAAGATCCCGCGCTGTTCGGCGAAGGCCGGACCAATCTCGAGCGCTTCGACGCCGACCTCAAGGCGCTCTTGGCCGAACTCGCGCAAGGCGGGTTCTGAACCGCGTTTTTCACTTTGAAACACGACGAAACATTCCCTCGATCCCGGCAAGGAGCCACCATGTCTGTTCGCAAGCCATCCGCACACCCCGTCGACACCCGCCCGGGTCGCCTCATCGCCGCCGCACTGCTGGGCTGCACCGCCGCCGCGTCGCTCGTCGCCCACGGTCATGGCAACATGATGACGTCGACGGCCGTGCTGGTCGCCACCTCGGGCAGCTCGGTCAGCGGCACGCTCAAGTTTCATGAAGCGCAGGACCGCGTCGTGCACATCAGCGGTACGGTCGAGGGCCTGACGCCGGGCAAGCATGGCTTCCACATCCACGTGAACGGCAACTGCGACTCGCCCGACGGCATGAGCGCGGGCGGCCACTACGCACCCGCCGGCGGCCGCCACGGCGCGCCCGATTCGCCGCAGCGGCACACGGGCGACCTCGGCAACATCGTCGCCGACGCGAGCGGCCGTGCCGAGGTCGACGTGACGGTGCGGGGCATCACGATCGCGCTGATGGGGACGGCCTCGGTCGGCGACCGCAGCATCGTGATCCACCCCGCCGAGGACGATTTCTCCGACCCGGCCGGCAACTCGGGGGCGCGCGTGGCCTGCGGCGTGATCGAGTCGGACATGATGCGGATGTAGTCGAGCACCCGCGTGTGCGGCCCGAAACGCGCGCCGCACCACGTCAGCGAGGCCAGGGTGCGTCAATTTGCCACATTCCGGCATCGCGCGAGCGGCATTAACCTCGTGCCCGGACGGCACGAGACAGATCGGGTGGGGAGCGGATGAGACATATTTCTTTTGCGGGCGCGCTGCTGGTAGCGCTGGTCCATCAAGCCGTCGCGGCCGCGGAACATCAGCACGACGCCCCGCCGCAGCCCGCCAAACCGACGCTCGCGGTCGGTGCGACGCTCGACGCCGAGGGCCGTCTGTGGCTCGCCCGCGTCGAGAACCAGCAGCTCTGGGTCTCGCGCTCGGACGACGGTGGGCAGCATTTTTCGCAACCGGTCGCAGTGTCGTCCGTGCCCGAAGCGATCGCTGCGGACGCTGAAAGCCGACCGAAGATCGCCGTCGCACGAGACGGCACGGTCCTGCTGAGCTGGACGCAGTCGCTGCCGCAGAAATACAGCGGCAACATCCGTTTTTCACGCTCGACCGACGGCGGCCGGCATTTTTCCCGGCCGATCACGGTGAACGACGACGGCCGTGTCACCAGTCATCGCTTCGAGTCGCTCGCGGTCGACGGTGCAGGCGGCGTCGCGCTGATGTGGCTCGACGCCCGCGACCGCGACGCGGCGCGCGAGAAGGGCGGCGACTTCGGCGGCGTCTCGGTCTACTTCGTGCGTTCGACCGATAACGGCGCGACCTTCGGCGCCAATCGCCGACTCACGGCGCATACCTGCGAGTGCTGCCGCACCGCGCTGGCGTGGACCGCCGAGGGGCCGGTCGGCATGTGGCGCAACCTCTATGGCCGCAACACCCGCGATTTCGCGCTCGGCAATCTCAATACAGGCGAGGTGTCGCGGGCGACCGACGACGAATGGCAGATCGACGCCTGCCCGCACCACGGCGGCGGGCTCGCGGTCGACGCGCGCGGCACCCGGC
>CBJMYK010000075.1:0-7680 GCA_966433795.1 uncultured Thiobacillus sp.
CGAGCGCGATGGCGGTGCTGACCGAGGACGAGAAGGAGCTCGGCGTCTGCCTCGTCGACATCGGCGGCGGCACGACCGACATCGCCGTCTTCACCAACGGCGCGATCCGTCATACCGCAGTGATCCCGGTCGCCGGCGACCAGGTCAACAACGACATCGCGGTCGCGCTGCGCACGCCGCCGAAAGAGGCCGAGGACATCAAGGTGCAGTACGGCTGCGCGCTGCGCCAGCTCGCCGACGCGCGCGACATGATCGAGGTGCCCGGCATCGGCGATCGCCCGCCGCGCACGCTCTCGCGCCAGACGCTGGCCGAATTCATCGAGCCGCGCATGGAAGAACTCTATTCGCTGGTGCAGGCCGAGTTGCGCCGCAGCGGTTTCGAGGAACTGCTGTCGTCGGGCATCGTCATCACCGGCGGATCTGCAGCGATGCAAGGCATGGTCGAACTCGGGGAGGAGGTCTTTCACATGCCAGTGCGCATGGGCTGGCCGCGCTACGAGGGGGCGCTCGCAGACGTCATGCACAACCCGCGTTATGCGACGTGCATGGGGCTGCTTATGGCGGGGCTGGAGGCGCGCGGTCGTGACGCGCCCAAGCTGTCGGGCAGTAGTTTCAAAGATGTGCTCGAACGCATGAAAAGCTGGTTCAAGGGGAATTTCTGACGTCGCCTGCAGCAGTTCGAGCGGCGACGTCGAAACGGATTTGGCGGTGATGCCGCGCGCGGCACGCAGGCCAATGGATTTTTAGAGCGCGATTTTTTTTTGATTTTTGCAGAAAGAGGAGAGCAACATGTTTGAACTGATGGACGTAGATACCCAGGACGCGGTGATCAAGGTGATAGGCGTCGGCGGCTGCGGCGGCAACGCCGTCGACCACATGATCGCCTCGGGCCTCAACGGCGTGGAATTCATCGCCATCAACACGGACGCGCAGGCCTTGAAGCGCAACCAGGCGAAGCTGCAGCTGCAGCTCGGCAACGGCGTGACCAAAGGCCTCGGCGCGGGCGCCAACCCGGATGTCGGCCGCGAAGCCGCGCTCGAGGACCGCGAGCGCCTCGCCGAGCTGATCGACGGCGCCGACATGCTGTTCATCACCGCGGGCATGGGCGGGGGCACGGGGACCGGCGCTGCGCCGGTCGTCGCCGAAGTGGCCAAGGAACTGGGCATTCTCACCGTCGCCGTCGTCACCAAGCCCTTCATGTTCGAGGGCAAGCGTGTGCGCGCCGCGAACGCGGGCATCGAGGCGCTCGCGCGCCACGTCGACTCGCTGATCATCATCCCCAACGAGAAGCTCATGCAGGTGCTGGGCGACGACGTTTCGATGCTCGACGCATTCAAGGCCGCGAACAACGTCCTGCACGGGGCGGTCGGCGGGATCGCCGAAGTCATCAACTGCCCGGGCCTGGTCAACGTCGACTTCGCCGATGTGCGTACCGTGATGAGCGAGATGGGCATGGCCATGATGGGCTCGGCCCAGGCCAGCGGCGACAACCGCGCACGCATCGCCGCCGAGCAGGCCGTCGCGAGCCCCTTGCTGGAAGACGTCAACCTTGCAGGCGCGCGCGGCGTGCTGGTCAACATCACTGCGTCGTCCACCGTGAAGATGCGTGAAATCCACGAGGTGATGAACACGATCAAGGCCTTCACCGCCGAGGAGGCGACGGTCATCGTCGGCCAGGTCCTGGACGACAGCATGGAAGACAGTCTGCGCGTCACGATGGTCGCCACTGGGCTGGGCAACCCGGTCGCGCGTCAGCAGACCAAGCCGATGCAGATCATCCGCACGGGCACCGACGACGCGCCGATGACGATGGGCGGCAACGAGGACGTGCCGAGCGTCATGACCAGCCGCCGCAGCCGCACGATCCAGGCGATGACCGATTCGGGCATCGACACGCTCGACATCCCGGCCTTTCTGCGCCGTCAAGCTGATTAAGCGGCCTGCTTTCGCGATGGGCCCTTTGCACCAGGCCGGCGCCGCGCCCTGGTGCAAATGGCGTGCCCATGCGGCGAACGGCTAAAATAGCGGGATGATCAAGCAACGCACCCTGAAAACGCCGGTCAAGGCGACTGGCGTCGGCCTACATTCCGGCGTCAAGGTCGAAATGACACTGAGACCGGCGGGACCCGATTCGGGCATCATTTTCCGTCGCATCGATCTCGACCCGCCTGCCGAGCTCAAGGCCGACCCTTACCTCGTCACCGATACCCGCCTGTGCTCGATGCTCGAGTCGGGTGCGGCCAAGGTGTCCACGGTCGAGCACTTGATGTCGGCGCTCGCCGGGCTTGGCATCGACAACCTGCTGGTCGACCTGACCGGACCCGAAATCCCGATCATGGACGGCTCGTCGGCGCCGTTCGTGTTCCTGCTGCAGTCCGCCGGAATCGTCGAGCAGCATGCGCCCAAGCGCTACGTCCGGATCACACGACCGATAGAAGTGCGGGACGGCGACAAGTGGGCGCGCTTCGTTCCGCACAACGGTTTCAAGATCGAGTTCACAATCGACTTCAAGCATCCCGTATTCGACAAGAGCGGCAAGACGGTCACGATCGACTTCGCCGACACCGCCTATACGAAAGAGGTCGCGCGCGCGCGCACCTTCGGCTTCATGCACGAGGTCGAATACCTGCGCAACCAGGGCCTCGCGCTCGGCGGCTCGCTCGACAACGCGATCGTGATGGACGAGTACCGTGTCCTCAACCAGGACGGCCTGCGCTACGACGACGAGTTCGTCAAGCACAAGGTGCTCGATGCGATCGGCGATCTCTATCTGCTCGGTCACCCGATCATCGGGGCCTTCGAGGCCTACAAGTCGGGCCACGCGCTCAACAACGCGCTGCTGCGCGAGTTGCTACAGCACCAGGAATCCTGGGAATTCGTCAGCTTTCAGCGCGACGAGGACGTCCCTTCGGCCTTCACCCGTCTGCATCCGCTCGCCGCATGATCGTGCTGCGCCTGCTGCTCGTCGCCCTGCTGGTCGGGGTGGCGGCGCTTGGGCTGGCATGGCTCGTGAGCGGCGAGCGCAAGTATCTGGGCTACATCGGCCGTGTGTTGCGCTTTTCTGTCGTCGTCGGTTTCGTCGCGGCGCTGTTCTATGTGATCGAACGAGTCGTCTTGCGCTGATGGGCCGAGCCCGGTTTGGCGCGGCACCACCGGCGACGTCGCGGCGCGTCGAGACAGCCCGTCCGGGTATCGCCCCGCCGTTTTCTGCGCCCGGCCGTCGTCTGCCGCGAGGGCCTCGGCAACCGCCGAACATCATTTAATGCTCTATAAACAGTAGGAATGGACGGGGCCTGTCGCACATTCGCGTCATGTTCCTTTGCCGCTCGGCGCGCTGCGTGGGGTGGAACCAGGGTGCCGGTGCCTGCGGATGGGCAGGACGCAATCTGTGGAGGGGTGCCGGCCGCGAGTGGTATAGGGGTATCTCGTATAACGAACGGACGTCATTTGAAGGAGAAAAAAATATGCGCATCAAGGCCCTCCCCGTCTTCCTCGCCATGGCCGCTGCAGCGACTCAGGCCCACGCTGCCGACGATCGGTTTTATGTTGTCCCCTCGGTGAACTACACGTTCGCGGACAGCGACCGTCGCGCCGACGACGACTGGGGCCTCGGCCTTGCGTTCGGCAAGCCGGTCAGCCGTCACTGGAATCTTGAGCTGGCGCTCTCCGGTTCTTCGTTGAACTTGGACAGCGGCAGCGGCGAGTACGATCTACTGGGCCTCGGCGTCGATGCGATGTATCTCGTGAACCGCGACGCCGATTTCACGCCTTACGGCGTCGTCGGCATCGGGGCGCTCAGGACTGACATTCCTGGTTCCGACGATGTGGGCGTCGCCGCGAGCGCCGGTGTCGGCGTGCTCAAGCGTCTGACCGACAACATCGCCTTGCGCGCGGATGCCCGCTATCGCTGGGATGACAACGCGGCCGACGCATTCAACGAGGACAACTTCGGTGATTGGATCATCGGAGTCGGCCTGAGCATCGCCCTCGGCAAGCCGGCGCAGGCCGCACCACGCCCGCAGGCCGCGGCCCAGCCGATGGCCGAGCCGGCCCCCGAACCCGCCCCGGCGGCTGCTCCTGCGCCCGAACCCGCATTGCAGACCGAGCAGGCGGCCCAACTTGAGCGCTCCCAGGCCGGCGACGTCGTCGTGCTCCCAGAGGGCGTGAACTTTGCGTTCGACTCGGCGCAACTGCGCCCGGACGCCGTGACCGTCCTCGACGAGGCCGTGACCGTGCTCAACCGGCGTACCGACATCAAGGTCGACGTCGTGGGGCACACCTGCAATATCGGCACCGAGGCATATAACCAGGGCCTATCCGAGCGCCGCGCCCGCTCGGTATACGAGTATTTCGTCAGCAACGGCATCGCCGCCGATCGCCTCACGACCCAGGGCTACGGCGAAACGCGCCCCGCCTACAGTAACGACACCCGGGAAGGGCGCGCCAAAAACCGGCGCGTCGAACTGCACGTCAAATAGAGCGCCGCGCACACACAAAGGCCGCGCGGGTACGCGGCCTTTTTTTCGCCCGGGTTTTTGTGCTGGTCGGACGTCCGCGCGACCAGCACGCGTCTGCGATCGCGCGCTGCCCTAGTGTGATTGAGCCGGAGAATAGCCCTCGGGCGGCTTCTCCGCGGCGGGTGCGTCGCCGGTCTGGCTGTCGGCTTTCGCGCCCTTGGCGAGCGATGCGGCGAGCTCCTCGGGTTTGCGCCCGTAGAGGCAATTCTCGTCGTGGTAAGCATCGCGCGTCGCGGCAAGGCTCCCCTTGAAGCGCGGATCCTGCGGGCGCTGGTGGCTGTTCATGAACAAGGCGACGTCCCAGGCTTCCTGATCGCTGAGCGTGCCGCCCAGTCCATAGGGCATGTTGGCCTTGATGAACCCCGCGGCGGTATCGACGCGATGCATGCCGGCGCCCCAGTTGAAAGATTCCTTGCCCCATAGCGGGGGGAACGCGTATTCGCCGTTCACCTTGATGCCCTCGCCGTTCGCACCGTGGCAAATCACGCAGTTGTTCTTATAGACTGCCTCGCCGCGCGCGAGATCGGGCGTCTGGGCCGGCTTCGGAACTTTGATGAACCCCTGCCCCGGAAGCTTGACCCCGGTCGGTGCGCCTTTGGCCATCCAGTAGTGGTAGGTCACGAGCGCCGTCATTTCCTTGCTGTCGAGCGCGGGTGGTCGGCCGTTCATGCTGTACATGAAACATCCCTGGATGCGGGTCTGGATCGTGTCGACCTTGCCGGTCTTCTTGCGGTAGGCGGGATAGAGGACGTAGGCCGCCCAGAGTGGCGCGGAGTTGGCCTTGCGTCCGTTGTCGAGGTGGCAGTTGCTGCAGTTCATCGCATTGCCGACGTAGTTCTTGGCGTATTGCTGGGTGTTCGTGAACAGCGCCTTGCCGAGCAGGACGGTCTCACCGTACTCGTTCTTCGGGATTTCGCTTTCGGGCGGCGGAGTGAAGCTGTCCGCGGGCTTGCTTGCCGCTGCCGCGCGCTGAGGCGGCGGGCCCGCAAAACCGGTCTGCTCGCCGCCGCCTGTCGTCGCCCCGGCCGGGGTCGTCTCGGGCTTCGGGGGTGCCTTTTCCTCCTCGCAGCCGCCAAGGAAGGCGGCGAGCGCGAGTGTGCCCAACAGGACTGTGTGTCGTTTCATTTGCGGACCTCCCGGTTGCCGAGCGTCGCCAGATAGGCCGAGACGGCCCGGATGTCGTCGTCGCTGAGATTCTGCGCGACCGTCTTCATGAGCTTTTGCGGGTCGTTGCTGCGCGCGCCCGATTTCCACGCCTGGAGCTGGCTCGCGGTATAACTTGCGTGCTGCCCGGCTATCGGCGGAAAGTTCGGCGGAACGCCGCCGCCGTCCACCGCGTGGCACTTGAAGCAAGGCGGTATGTTGCGGTCCCAGGCGCCGCTGACGGCGAGCCTCCGCCCGAGGTCGAGCGCGGCATTGTCGGCGGCCTTGGCCTGCGCCGGAGGGCGCGGCAGCGCCGCGTAGTAGCGCGCGCTCGCTTCGATGTCCTCGGGGGTCAGCGCCGCGGCGATCGGTGACATGACCGGGTTGCTGCGGGTGCCGGCCTTGAAGTCGGCGATCTGTTTGGTGAGGTAGGCTGGCGGCAATTGTGCGAGCATAGGGAACCCGGCCTGGGCGTTGCCAAGACCGTCCGCCCCGTGGCAGGTCGCACACGCCGTCGCGGCTCCCTTGCCCTGCGTGACGATGGCGGGCGGCGCCGCAGCCGCGGCGGAAGCCGCGAGCATCAGGGCGCCTGCCAATGTGGAACCTGCGTTCGGTCGCATAGGGTGCTCCAAAAAAGTCGAATCGGAATCAGGCGGTCGAACCGCGGCGCGCATCATGCCGTCCCGCTTCAGCCTTTGCCGTAGGACGATTCTGATTAGCGCGAAAAAAGTTCCGAATCCCCGTTCAACCGCGTCCATCACGCGATGCCCGCATCGAACACGGGCTCCCGAGGGGTTCGAACGCCCGCCAGGAACGCCGCTCGGATGGGTTGCTTCCATCACTGTTTCGTCGAGCCGCGTCCGTACCGTGCAAGCTGCAATATAGGTAATCCTGAACGGATCAGCGGTCGCGGTGGTGGCGAAGCAGGCGGTCGAGGGCTTCCTTGAGCGGGCCGTCTTCGATTTCCGCGTTGAGGTGCGCGAGCCCCTCGAGCGCTTTCGGCGGCATTCCGGGTTTTTCGAGGGGGCGCGCGTAGCGGGCGCGCAACTCCGGGTTGACGCTGATGCGGATCGCGCAGGCGTCGACACCGTGCTTGCCCAGCGAGGCGAGGATCTCGGGCGTCTGCTGGCGCAGGCGGGTGGCGACCGCGCCACTCTCGCAGGCCACACTGAGCGTTCCGTTTTCCTCTTGCATGACGCGCACGTGTCCGGTCAGCGCCGAGGGCAGGGCGCGATCGAGCGCGTCCTGCGTCCGCAGGAGCGCGCGCGCACGCGTCGCGACGCCGTTGGGCAGCTGGGTCGCGAGCAGCTCGGCGAGACGGGATGCGCTCATCGACGGCCCGCGGGACCGGTGCGCGAGGCGGCCGGGGCGCGTTCCACCGCGTCGGGAAGGCCCCCCGACGCTATGTTAAGATTCAGCGGTTTTCCGCGTCCTGCGGGCATTTCGGATTCCCTCATGCTGCAATCCCTGTTCAAGAAAGTCTTTGGTAGCCGCAACGAGCGGCTGGTCAAACAATACCTGCAAAAGGTCAAGGCGATCAACGCGCTCGAGCCGGCGATGGAACAGCTGTCGGACTCCGAACTAGCCGGCAAGACCGCGGAATTCAAGGCGCGCGTCGAGCAGGGCGAGTCGCTCGATAAGCTCTTGCCCGAGGCCTTCGCCGTGGTGCGCGAAGCCGCACGCCGGGTGCTCGGTCTGCGCCACTACGACGTGCAGATGGTCGGCGGCATGGTCCTGCACGACGGCAAGATCGCCGAGATGCGGACCGGCGAAGGCAAGACGCTGATGGCGACGCTGCCGGCCTACCTCAACGCGCTCGCCGGCAAGGGCGTGCACGTCGTGACCGTGAACGATTACCTCGCGAGCCGCGACGCCGAATGGATGGGCAGGGTCTACGGCTTCCTCGGCCTCACGACCGGCGTCAACCTGTCGCACATGCCGCACGCCGAGAAGCAGGCCGCGTATGCCGCCGACATCACCTACGGCACCAACAACGAATACGGCTTCGACTATCTGCGCG
>CBJMYK010000076.1:0-7670 GCA_966433795.1 uncultured Thiobacillus sp.
GGCGGCATCACGGCATAAGGAGCACATAACATGGCACACAAGAAAGCAGGCGGCAGTTCGCGCAACGGCCGCGATTCCGAGTCGAAACGGCTGGGCGTGAAGCGTTTCGGAGGTGAAGTGGTTCTGGCAGGCAACATCATCGTGCGTCAGCGCGGAACCCAGTTCCATCCCGGCGACAACGTGGGCATCGGCAAAGACCATACCCTCTTCGCCAAGGCGGACGGCACGGTCAAGTTCGAGATCAAGGGCGCCGCGCGCCGCAGAGTGGTTCGCATCGAGCCGATCGCGGCGTAACCGCTTTTGCACTGAAGCGCCCTCGGCGAAAAAAGCCCTGTCCGCTGGATAGGGCTTTTTTGTTTATGGACACCTCGCTATGAAATTCATCGACGAAGCAAAGATTACGGTTCTGGCCGGCAAGGGCGGGGACGGCAGCGCTTCGTTCCGCCGCGAGAAGTACATCCCGAAGGGCGGACCCGACGGCGGCGACGGCGGCCGCGGCGGCAGCGTCTACGCGGTCGCCGATCGCAACATCAATACCCTGGTGGAATTCCGCTACACGCGGATATTCAAGGCGCAAAAGGGCGAAAACGGGCGCGGCGCACAGTGTTACGGCAAGGCCGGTGAAGATCTCACGGTCCGCGTGCCGGTTGGAACCGTGTTCACTGACGTCAACAGCGGCGAAGTCGTCGCCGATCTCGCCGAAGACGGGCAGAGGGTCTGTCTGGCAAAAGGCGGCAAGGGCGGACTGGGCAACCTCCATTTCAAGTCGAGCACCAACCGCGCGCCCCGGCAACATACGCTCGGCGAGCCCGGCGAGGAATGGGAACTGGCGCTGGAGTTGAAGGTGCTGGCCGACGTGGGTTTGCTTGGCATGCCGAACGCAGGCAAGTCGACATTCATCCGCGCCGTCTCGGCGGCACGTCCGAAAGTGGCCGACTATCCGTTCACGACACTGGCGCCGAACCTCGGCGTCGTGCGGGTCGACAGCGAGCGCAGTTTCGTCATCGCCGACATTCCCGGACTGATCGAGGGCGCGGCCGAGGGCGCCGGACTGGGCCACCAGTTCCTGCGCCATCTGCAGCGTACGCGCTTGCTGCTCCATCTGGTCGATATCTCCCCGCGCTGGGAAGCCGGCGACCCCGTGCACGAGGCGCGTGCGATCGTCGAGGAACTGCGCAAGTACGACCAGCAGCTCTATGAGAAGCCGCGCTGGCTCGTGTTGAACAAGCTCGACATGGTGGATGAAGACGAGCGCGAAGCGGTCGTTGCGAAATTCGTCGAAGCCTACGATTGGACCGGTCCGGTTTTCGCGATCTCAGCGCTCGACGGCAGCGGTTGCAGCGCGCTGATCTACGCGGTCATGGACTATCTCGGGACGCTCGCGCCGCGGCGCGACGTGACGGATTCAGCACCCGACGCGGCGAGCGATTGAGGCTCGTACCCTGCCCGTCAGGGCGCGGCCCCGTCGTCATCCGCTGCGCGCTTCCAGTCGTTTTCCAGCAGTTCGACCCGGTGCTTGGCCCAGTGCGCGAATTCGCCCGGGCTGCAGTAGCCTTTCTTGCGGCGGCAGACCCCCGCGACGCCCTTGAAATGAATCCGGGTCTCCCCGGTTTTTTCATCGGTCAGGATTTCCGCGAGTTGGCGTACGCCCCACGTCCTGCCGTAGGCGCCATTGCTGTAAAAACATCCTACTTTGAGTTCGTCCAGGCTCATGTCGTGATGCGTCGATAGATATCGGTGACCTTCAGCGGCAATTGTCGCACGTCGTCGAGAATGATGTAGCGCGCCGCGCCGTACATGTGCGGCAGGTAGTCGCGGGCTTCGCGGTCGAGCGTGATGCAGAAGGGATGAATGCCGGTCCGGCTCGCCTCGAGCAGCGCCATACGCGTGTCCTCGATGCCATATTCGCCGCGGTAGACATCGAAGTAGTCGTCCGGGCGGCCGTCTGAAAGGCTCACGAGCACGCGGGTCCGGGCGTCGACCTGGTTCAGCAGTTTGCTCAGATGGCGCAGCGCAAAGCCCATGCGCGTGTATTCCTGGGGGCGGATGCCGGCGATGCGCGCCTTCACCTCGTCATCGTAGGCATCATCGAAGGTCTTGATCCGGAACAGTTCGCAGCGTTTGCGCGTCGTACCCGAAAAGCCGTAGATCGCGTAGCGGTCGCCAAGCAATTCGAGCGCCTCGCACAACAGGATCAGCGCCTCGCGCTCGGCTTCGTTGATCCAGCCCTTGGTCGAGCCGCTCATGTCGACCAGAAAAGCCACCGCGATGTTGCGTTCGGCGCGATGCATCCGCACGAACAGGCGGTCGCTCATTTCGCGGCCGTCCTTCGCGTCGGCGAGGGCCTCTATGAGCGCGTCGAGGTCGATCTCATCGCCCTGCGTCTGGCGTCGGTCGAGCCGGTTCTCGTCGCGCAGGGCCTCGAATTTTCTGCGCAACTGTTTGACCGTGCCCTGGTGCTTGGCGAGCGTCTGGCGGTAGAAGTCGTCATAGCTCGGGAGCACGGCTTTTTCCCGCATCACGCACCAGTTCTTGCGATAGTGCTGGCGTCCGTGGTCCCATTCGGGATACAACTCCGCGCCTTTCTCGTGATAGGTTCCGTGCCAGACCGCGTCCGGGTCCTCGAGCTGATCGAAGACCAGATTGGGATCGTATTCGCCGTCGCCTGCCGGCGTAAGATACTCGGGCGGGATCTCGCCAAAATCGAGGTAGACCGAAGTCAGCAACTGCCTCACGTCGTCGGGCGGCGCCAAGGGCGCGCCGTCAAGCGTGATGTCGAAGTCGAGGCGGCCGCCTTCGTCCTGCGGCTCGACCTCGACCGACCTCTCGTGCTCGCTGATCGACTCCGGCGTCGCGCGATTTTCGGCCTGCTCTTCGAGCAGTTCGGCCAGCCGGACACGCAGCCGCGCCTTCTCCTTCTCGAGACGCGCGGCGCGCGCCGCCGCAATCGCATCCGGTCGAAGGCTCCCCAGGCCCGCCCATCGCGGGCACGCCGGCTCGGCGTAGGCGGCGTCGAGAAGGGCGAGACTGTCGTCGAGGCTCGCGCCGGGCACCGCGAGCCGCTCGGCAAAGCCTTGCCAGGCGGCGGGCAGGGGTGCATCGAGCAGGGCGCGCAAACGCAGCATCTCGCGATGGAGTCCGGGCAGCTCGCGTGCGATGCGTGCGGTCAGTCGCAGCGTCTCCAAGGCCTGAAGCCGCTCCAACGCGCGCTCAAGGTCGGCGTAGCCCGCGCCGATGCGTGCATAGTCGGCGCGCAAGGTGCCGAAACGTGTCTGGGCCCACAAAAGCGCGACCGTGACCTTGGCGAGCTGGAAGTTGTCGTCGGGGTCGGGCAGCTCGGCGACGAGCGGGGGCAGCACGATGCGCTCGCCGTCCGTCCACGCACCGTCGCCTTCTTCGATACGCAGGCGGCGCCCTGAAAGTCCGCAGACGAAGTTGCCCAGGATCGGCGCGAAGTCCTCGAACAGCGCACCGGCAGCGTCGTGCCGGTGTTGCGTCGCGTCGAAGCTGTCGACCTGCTCCATGACCCGC
Organism: uncultured Thiobacillus sp.; assembly: GCA_966433795.1. Lineage (GTDB taxonomy): Bacteria > Pseudomonadota > Gammaproteobacteria > Burkholderiales > Thiobacillaceae > Thiobacillus. Next base: position 3,532 of record CBJMYK010000076.1, read on the forward strand.
AGCGCGGTCTGCAAGCCAGTACGGTCGAAGACGTCGCAGGTATGGACCGCCCAGGCTTCGAGCAGGCGTCGTTCCATCTTCGGCAACAGGTCGGGTGCGCGGCGTCCGAATTGCCACGCCAGCGTGATGTGCGTCGAAGCGATCCGTCGAATCCAGCCGAGGATGAAGTCCTGGTCGTCACGCGCGAGGCGCGCGAGTTCGGCGGCGAGATCCTCGACCTTGAAGTAGGTGAATTCCGTTTCCAGCCAGGCGTGGAGCCTGGTTTCCATCTCTGCGGCGGAAAGCGGCGACTGCGCCATCAGAAGATGGACGAGGAGAGTTCCTGAATGGCCTTCAGCATGTCCGCGTCGTCGGTGACTGCCTGCGCGACGGCCGATTTGCACGCCGTCACGGGACTGATTCCGTCGCTGATCAATTTGCCGGCGTGCACCAGCAGCCGAGTGGACGCGCCTTCCTCGAGCCCGCTGCCTTTTAGGTTGCGGGTCATCTGGGCGAAGCGCACCAGTTTGTCGGCGACCGCCTCGGGCACCCCGGACTCCGTCGCGACGATGCGGCGTTCGAGCGGGGCCGACGGGTAATCGAATTCCAGCGCGACGAAACGCTGGCGCGTGGACTGCTTGAGGTCCTTGAGCACGCTCTGGTAGCCCGGGTTGTAGGAAATGGCCAGGCAGAATTCGGCCGGCGCCTCGACGATCTGACCGAGTTTCTCCATCGGCAGCGTGCGGCGATCGTCCGCGAGGGGATGGATCACGACCATCGTGTCCTTGCGCGCCTCGACGATTTCGTCGAGGTAGCAGATGCCGCCGCATCGGACCGCCCGGGTCAGCGGGCCATCGACCCACACGGTCTCGCCGCCCTTGACCAAATAACGGCCCACCAGATCCGACGCGGTCAGGTCGTCGTGGCAAGAAACCGTGATCAGAGGCCGTTGCAACCGCCACGCCATATGTTCCATGAAACGGGTCTTGCCGCAGCCGGTCGGGCCTTTCAACAATACCGGAATCTGCTGCCGGTAGGCGGCCTCGAAGAGCGCGATCTCCTCCCCGACGGCCTCGTAGTAGGGCTCTTTTTCAATCAGGTGGTGGGCGGGGTCGAGGGTGCGGGCGTTCATCGGGTCAGAAACAGCCGGCCTGCTGTTTTTTGCGTTCGAGATCCTTGATTTCACGGTTCCACCCGTCCGCCTGATCCTGGGTGTAGCCCTTGCGCCGCGCCTGATCCATCGTGTCGAGCACGCGGCCCAGTTTTTCCGCGATCGCATCGCAGCGGCGTTGGGTGCCTATGGCAATCTTGTCGCCTGTGGCGCTTGCTGCGGCGCTGCGGCGCGTTTCGAGCCGCAGCGCCGGTGTGCCGGCCGAGGGTGTTATCCCTGATGCCGCGGCCTGAGCCGGGGCCGGCTGCGCGGCCGCCGGCGCCGGGTCGATCGCAAGCGCCTCGACTTGGCGCGCGTCGCGGCATGGCAGGTTGGAGTAGGTCACCTCGCCTCGCGAGCCGATGCACTTGTTGAGACTCGCCGCATTCGCGCCGGACGTCAGCATCGCGACGGCGAGCAGGGTGGGTGCGAGCAGGCGACGCATGGCCTCAGTGGTCCGCCGAATATTTGTCGTCTTCCAGCGCCATCTTTTGCTGGAACTCGGCCTCTTTTGCCTGCTCAGCCATCGCCCGGCGCCGTGCCAGGCGTTTCTCGTAGGCGTCCGGCCGCTCCTGCACGGATTTCTCGCCGAACAAGGCGTGGCGCAGGAAGTTCAGGCCGAAGTCGAGCAGGGCCTCGTCGTCGGCGATCAGCGTCGCCATCACTTCGACGGGAATGTCATAGGTGTCGTTAAAACTCGGACTCATGACGAAAGCGCGAAAACGATCGACGTCATAGCTCGCCATGAAGAACAGCTGGTTCGAGACCGGCGTCGGCTTGCCGATGGCAGGGCCGGCCGACTTGCGCTTGACCACCAGCTGGCGCCAGGCGTGGGCCTTCTCGTCGTATTCGGCCACACCCTGTTCGGCACGGTATTGGTCGATGGTCTGCGTCTTGGCCTCGAAATGGCCGAGGCAGTGCGGCTCCTTGACCATGGCGTAGGCGCTGCGGTCGACGTATTCGTCCGACCGCCGCATGGTCAAGAGGGCGACCGGGTAATAGCGGCAGGCCGTCGGCCGGTCTTCGTAGACGCCACAACCCTCGGGGGTCATGAACTGACAGGCGGTTCCGCCTTCGACCGGCTTGAGTTTGATGCCGGGCATGCCGTCCTTGTCCATTTCGAACGGCACGGAATACCGGTTAAGGAATTCGCCCGATGACATGTCCAGACGTTTCTTCAGGCGCAGGACGTCGTAGGGCGTCAGCGGGATGTCGATGTTGCTGCAGCAGGCGTTCCAGCACTTGACGTCGCGATGGCAGCGGAACTGCAGCGTCGCGTCCTCCTTCAGCATGATGGGTTTGACCGGACTGCCCGCGAACGGGGAGTCTTCGATCATGTCCTTAAATTCGGCTTCGTTCATGGTTCAACCTCATGGGGCGCGGCCCCTCATCTCAGAATCGTCAACACACGGTCGGAAGTGCGCAGGGGGCGATTCGTGCGTGCCTCGGCCCGCAGCGGATCGGATGCACATAGCGTACGCGCTTTCGGCAGGATGCTAAACCTTGTTTGTCCTACGGTTTTCGGTCATTTGAAAAAAACCGGGCGCCGTGAAGGCGCCCGGAGTCTACTGCCTGCTAGAGACTAGCGATCAGTGCGCAGCGGGCTTGAACAGCTTGGATTTGTCGACCAGGTCCACGTGGGCGCGCTTGAAGCAATTCCACTGTTTCGAGTTCTTGTCGTACACCGAGTTCACGAAGCAGTGCCAATTTTCCTCATCGACGAAGTTCTTGTCCATGCGGTAGTAGAAGCCGGGGTAACGGCTTTCTTCACGGAACTGGATGTGCTTCATGTGGGCTTCGGCCGTCAGGATCCGGTGGTAGTTTTCCCACGCGCGCAGCAGTTCGTGCAGGTCCTTCGCACGCATCTTCTCCGCGTCTTCCTTCAGCATGTTCAGCTTGTCTTCAGCGACGCCCAGCATGTTGGCGTTGGTCGTGTAGTAGGTCGCGACACCGGCAACGTACTCGTCCATGATCTTCTGCAGACGGAACTGCAGCATCTTGGGCGTGATGTAGTTGGGGTTGACGTCGATCGCGGTGGTGTAGTCCTTGTGCTCGAGGAAGGTACGCACCGGCTTGTAGATCTCTTCGACCAGCTGCTCGACGGGCGTGTCGAGTTCGACCTTGAGGTCCTTGTTGTCGATGCAGTACTTGACCATGGACTTGGCGCACATGCGGCCTTCGGCGTGCGAACCGGAGGAGAACTTGTGGCCGGACGCGCCCACACCGTCGCCGGCTGTGAACAGACCCTTGACCGTGGTCATCGAGCGGTAGCCCCAGTTCCAGCCCTTGGGCAGGTGAGCAGGGATCTTGCCCGCGTCGGCATGGTTCTCGTCGGTCGGCGCCCCCAGATCTTCGGGACCCGACACCCAGATGCCGCAGCAGCCCGAGTGCGAACCGAGCAGGTAGGGCTCGGTCGGCATCAGTTCGGAGTTCTTCTTCTCCGGCTCGATGTTCTCGCCGACCCAGATGCCGCACTGGCCGACGCACATGTCGAGAAAGTCTTCCCAGGCTTCGGCTTCGAGGTGCTTCACTTCGCGCGGGGTCAGCGTTTCACGCAGTTTGGCGAGGGCGGTCACGGTGTCCATGTAGATGGGGCCGCGGCCTTCCTTCATTTCCTTCAGCATCAGGTGGTTGCGCAGGCAGGACGCCGGCACGGCCGCCTGGCCGTAGGGGGGGTAGTCGTTCAGCAGTTCCTTGTTCTTCTGCATGTAGACTTCGCCGTAGGCGTTGACGGCCTGGGCCTTGAACAGCAGGAACCAGGCGCCGACCGGGCCGTAGCCGTCCTTGAAGCGGGCGGGAACGAAGCGGTTTTCCATCATGGTCAGCTCGGCGCCGGCTTCGGCAGCCATTGCATAGGTCGAGCCGGCGTTCCACACCGGGTACCAGGCACGGCCCGTACCTTCACCGACGGAGCGCGGACGGAAGATGTTCACGCAACCACCGGCGGCCAGCAGAATCGCCTTGGCCTTGTAGACGTAGACCTTGTGGTCGCGGGTCGAGAAGCCGACGG
>CBJMYK010000077.1:0-7647 GCA_966433795.1 uncultured Thiobacillus sp.
GGCCACCGAGCGCCGCGGGAAGGGTTGGGTCATGTCATTCATCTCGTTGCCTCGTATCAAGTGTTCAACCGGCACCAGCCCCGGAGTCCACGTCGACCGTCACGTCGGTCCACGGCTCGCGCGCGGCCTTGAATATGTCGAGCAGGGCCCACGGCACGATGATCAGGAAAGCCAGGCCCAGTACGAGCATCAGCCCGCGCCAGCCGTCCAGCAGTCCGTAGATCGCGGGTCCGATGACCACGAGGCTGCCCATAACCCCGTAAAACCGGTAGCCTGCCCATTTGTTGTAATGCGTGACGAGCGCGTTGGGATGGTGGGCGATGCTGGCGTACACGAAAATCGACCCGCCGAGCCAGATCATCAGAGGCGGCAACGACAACACGAAGGGCAGAAAACCGACGTGCCGACTGGCGAGCAGCTTGCCGAGCAGGAGCGCGCTGATGGACAGCAGCATCGCGATGACGGTGATGATGTTGAAGAGCTGGGCTGCGAGGCGCGAGGAGGCCGCGGGGATGACGCGTTGGGCATTCATGGAGCGAATTCTCGGGGCGGGACACGCCCCTGTCAAATTCGAGGGAAGCGGAAATTGAACATCCGGTCATTTATTGATCATGTCTTCCCCCGGACCTGTCTGCTCTGCGGTGGCCACGCCGGCATGCGGACGCTCTGTCCCGGATGCCGCGAGGGGTTGCCCTGGCACGACGCGCCGCAGTGCCCACGCTGCGCGACGCCCACCCCCAATGGCGAGGTGTGCGGCGCCTGCCTCAAACATCCGCCGACCTTCGATCGCGCTCATGCTGCGCTGTCTTACCTGTTTCCGCTTGATCGCCTGATCCCGCGCCTCAAGTACCACGGCGCACTCGCCGTGGCGCCGGTCCTCGGCGAATGCCTCGCCGAAGCATGCGAGACGCGGCCGCGGCCGGACCGTCTCGTTGCGATGCCACTGCATGCGGCGCGCATCCGCGAACGCGGCTTCAACCACGCGACCGAGATCGCACGCGAAGTCGCCAAACGTCTCGAATTGCCGCTCGACGCCGGGAGTTGTCGACGCGTACGCGACACGCCTGCGCAGATGGGGCTTCCGCACGATGCGCGCCGCCGCAACTTACGTGGCGCCTTCGACTGCGCGGCGGACCTCGGCGGATTGCACATCGCCGTGATCGACGACGTCATGACGACGGGCACGAGCTTGAACGAACTGGCCGCGACGCTGAAGCAGGCTGGCGCCCGCGAAGTGAGCTGTTGGGTCGCCGCGCGCACGCTCCCGTATCGCGCTTGAGCGGCCCCGGCGATCTCCCGTCGCCGCGACCGGGTCGAATGATGGGACGAAGCTCGCTGCGCAGCGCGCGGGCCTCTAGTCGTATATCTCCTCCACGGCGAAGATCCGCCGGTGTTCGCGCATGGCATAGCGATCGGTCATGCCTGCGATGTAGTCGGCGACTGCGCGCGTGCCTTCGAGCGACTCCTTGGCCTGGTGTTCGGGCGGCAGCAACCGCGCATCGCCCGTGAAAGCGGTATAGAGGTCGCTGATGATGCGTCCCGCCTTGGCACTCATGCGCGCCACCTTGTAGTGGCGGTAGAGGTGATGCAACAAGAAACGCTTGAGTTCGCGGTGCTCGTCAAGAACCGCGGGGCTGAATGCCGCGAGCGGTGGTACGTTGCGTACGTCGTCCACGGTCTCGACGCCGCTGTTCACCACGTTCGTGCGCGTCGTGTCGACGAGGTCGAGGATGAGCGTGTTGATGATCCGGCGCACCGTTTCGGTCACGACGCGGCGCCCCTGCAGCGTCGGATACTTCCTGCGCACTTCGGCGAGGTGACGGTCGAAGATCGCCACCTCGCTCAACTGCTCGAGCGTGATCAGGCCCGAGCGCAGGCCGTCGTCGACGTCGTGGTTGTTGTAGGCGATTTCGTCCGCGAGATTGGCGACCTGCGCCTCGAGCGACGGCTGCTTCTTGTCGATGAAGCGCCGCCCGACCTCGCCGAGCTTCTCCGCGTTGGCCAGGGCACAATGCTTGAGGATGCCTTCGCGCGCCTCGAAGGTGAGGTTGAGACCTTCGAATTCGGCGTAGCGCTCCTCGAGCAGATCGACCACGCGCAGCGACTGCAGGTTGTGCTCGAAGCCGCCATGCTCGCGCATGCAGGCGTTGAGCGCGTCCTGGCCGGCGTGGCCGAAGGGCGTGTGGCCGAGGTCGTGTGCGAGCGCCACGGCCTCGACCAGGTCCTCGTTCAGGTTCAACAGGCGCGCGATGGTGCGGCCGATCTGCGCGACCTCGATGCTGTGCGTCAGACGCGTGCGGAAGAGGTCGCCTTCGTGATTGACGAAAACCTGGGTCTTGTATTCGAGCCGGCGGAACGCGGTCGAGTGGATGATGCGGTCGCGATCGCGCTGGAACTCCGAGCGCGGGGTCGCCGGCGCTTCGCGGTGCACGCGTCCTCGGGACTGACCGGAATGCGCGGCGTAGGGGGCGAAGGACGGCTCCATCCGATTCTCCTCAGTGCGGCGGTGTCAGCACGCCGGCGAGCACCTCGGCGGGGACCGCGTCGGTGATCACGGCCTCGCCGAGTTTTTTCAGCAGCACAAAGCGCATTTTTCCGCCCTCGACCTTCTTGTCGTGGCCCATGTACTCGAGATAGGTGTCGACGCCGAGGTTCGGCGCGACATCGGGCAGCCCCGCGGCGCGGATCAGCGCCCGGCTGCGGGCGACGTCGGCTTCGCTGAGCCAGCCCAGGCGTTGCGAGGTTTCAGCGGCGAGAACCATGCCCGCCGCCACCGCTTCGCCGTGCAGCCAGGCGCCGTAGCCCATGCCGGTCTCGATCGCGTGACCGAAGGTGTGGCCGAGGTTGAGTATCGCGCGCAGTCCGCCTTCGCGCTCGTCCTCGGCCACGACCTGGGCCTTGATCTCGCAGGAACGATAGACCGCGTGCGAAATCGCGTCGGCGTCGAGCGCACGCAGCCGGTCCATGTTGGCTTCGAGCCAGGCGAGGAATTCGGCGTCCCAGATCAGCCCGTATTTGATCACCTCAGCGAGTCCTGCCGAGAGTTCGCGCGCGGGCAGCGTGCTCAAGGTGGCGGTATCGGCCAGCACGAGCTTCGGCTGGTAGAAGGCGCCTATCATGTTCTTGCCGAGCGGATGGTTGATCCCGGTCTTGCCGCCGACCGAGGAATCGACCTGCGACAGCAGCGTCGTCGGAATCTGGATGAAGGGCACGCCGCGCTGATAACAGGCGGCCGCAAACCCCGTCATGTCGCCGATGACGCCGCCGCCCAACGCGATCAGCGTCGTCTTGCGCTCCGCCCGGTCGGTGAGCAGCGCGTCGAAGATCAGATTTAGGGTTTCCCAGTTCTTGTAAGCCTCACCGTCGGGCAGGACGACCTCGGCCACCTTGACGCCCGCCGCTTCGAGCCCGGTCTTCAGCGGGGCGAGGTACAGCGGTGCGACCGTCGTGTTGGTCACGACCATCACGCGTTTCTGCGTCAGGTGGGACAGAACCAGGTCAGAACGGCGCAACAGGTCGGACCCGATATGGATCGGATAAGAACGATCGCCGAGATCGACGGTAAGGGTTTGCATGGCTTCGAAATCGATAAGGGTTGGACGATTGTAACCAATGAGGTGCCGCCCTCGCCCGGGCTTCAGCAGCCTTTGGCGGAAGCGGACGACGATCATCGCGGGGCTCGCTGCCCGAGCACCGCGAACGGCGGCGATACAAAAGCTGCTCGGGAGCCGCCTTACGCGTCCTACGCAGCGGTCGCATTGGGCGTTATGATCTCGCCCATTCCGTCGAATTCTCGCCATCCGGCCCGGGGGCCGGCAACGCCCATGTCCGACCGCATCCTGCTGGTTTCGCCCGCGTCGCCGTTTTCTCCCCAGTCGGGTGCCCAGCAGCGCACAGCCTTGCTGCACGAGGCCTTGCGCCAGCTCGGCGAAGTGGATGTGGTGCTCCTCGAACCGACGCCCGCCGCCAGCCGCACGGTCGCCCCGGGGCCGGGGATACTCGCGCACGGCTTGTGGCACCAGCGCCCGCTGGGCCTTGGCAAGTTCGCCCCCGACGCGCCTCTGAATCGCGCGCTCGAAGCGAACGGGCTGGAGACCGGCGCGTATCGCTTGATCGTCAGCCGTTATCTCAATCCCATCGCCAAACTGATCGTACCGCCGCCGGTACGAACGGTCGTCGACCTCGACGACTGGGGCTACCACTACGGCGCCGGCCCACTCGCGCTCGGCGCACGGTTCAAGTCGCACTACGCCGCTTGGCTCGGCCGGCGCCAGCTCAAACGCTTCAACGCATTCTTCTTCGTTAGCCCGCGCGACCAGGCGCGCCATCCTGAATTGCGCTCGACCGTGCTCCCCAACGTCCCCTACGCACCGCCGACAGAACCCCATCCGCAAATGGCCAGCACGACGTTGCTCTTCGTTGGCTCGCTCTGGTATGGGCCGAATCGCCACGGCATCGACCGCTTTCTCGCACGCATTTGGCCCGGCATCAAAGCCGCGGCGCCGCAGGCCCGGCTGCTGCTCGTGGGTGCCGCGCCACCGGCGGCGCGGCAGGTGTGGGAGCGCCATCCGGACGTGTCGGCGCCGGGCTTCGTCGACGATTTGAGCGCGGCGTACCGCAACGCGGCCTTCACCATCGCGCCTATCTATTCGGGCGGCGGTACCAACATCAAAATTGTGGAATCCCTGGCGTACGGCCGAGCGTGCGTCACCACGCCGCACTGCGCGAGCGCCTTCGACAGCGACCTGACCGGCGGTCTCGACATCGCGGACGACGACGCGGCTTTCGTCCGTCACTGCCTCGAGCTGCTCGGCGACGAACAGCTCCGCGACGCGAAGATCGATCGCTGCCGGGGGCCGCTGCGGAAGGTCTATTCGCGCGAGGCCTTCATGCGTCAGGCGAGCCTGCTGCTCGCGCCGGGAACGGCGGGATAAGGCCGTGGCCAAACAGGCGAGCACCACGCTCAAAGGCGACCCGCCGTCGGTCGCGATCGTGCTGCTCAACTGGAATTGCTGGCCTTTAACGCTGACCTGCCTCGAAAGCCTGTTCCGCCTCGACTACCCGAACTACACAGTCATCGTCTGCGACAACGCATCCTCCGACGGCTCGATGTCCGAGCTGCGCGCGTGGGCCGCCGGCCGGCAAAGCGCACCCCCTCCCTCGGCGGTGCAACTGCACGCGCTGGTCGATCCGCCCGTACCGAAACCTGTCGCCGTTCGCGAGCTGGAGCGCGGTGACGCTGCGTCGCACGCGTTACCGCCCGTCCCGCTTACCCTGATTCAAACCGGCGCCAATCTCGGGTTCGCCGGCGGCTGCAACGTGGGAATCCGCCACGCGCTTGCGCGAAAGGCCGATTATGTCTGGATTCTCAACAACGATACGGTAGCGAGTCCCGACAGTCTTCTGCACCTGGTGGCCGCGTTGCGCTCCGATCCGGAAATCGGGATAGTCGGCTCCACCCTGCTGAGCATTCACCGCCCGTCGCAGGTGCTTGCCTTGGGGGGCGGGCGCCTCCGGCGCGCCACAGGCGCCACCCGCCATATCGGCGCAGGGGAAAGCTGGCCGCCGCACGAACCGCTTCCCACGCCCGCCGAGCCGATGGACTATGTAGTCGGTGCGTCGATGCTCGTGAGCCGGCGCGTTCTGGAAACGATCGGCCTGATGGACGAAGGCTACTTTCTCTACTATGAGGAGCTCGACTGGGCGTTCCGTCTGCGGCCGTCGATGCGGATCGGCTACGCGCCCGCAAGCGTGATCTACCACCATGAAGGCGGCACCACGGGCGGGATCGTGCGCGGCCATTATTACCGCAGCCTGATTCGCTTCACCTGGCGCCACAACCGACGCTGGCTTCCGCTGGTTCTGCTGCGCATGGTCTTGCGCGTTCCCGAGGCCATGCTGTCCCGCAACTGGCCCGAACTCGGTGCACTACTATCCCTCTTGCGCCCGGCGAACCCACGAAGCGATGACTATGCAAAGCGCTCCCTCTGACTACTTCTCGCATGGGCGTCCGGAAATGCTGCGCTTCGTCCCCAAGGATCGCTGCCGGGTACTCGAACTGGGGTGCGCCGCGGGGGCGTTCGGCGCAGCCCTCAAGCAGCGCCAAGCCACCGAAGTGTGGGGCATCGAACCTGACTCGATTGCAGCCGGGCACGCGGCCGCGCGTCTCGACCGCGTGCTTCAGGGCAGGCTCGAGGACCGCCTCGGCGAATTACCCTCGCAACACTTCGACTGCATCGTCTGCAACGACGTGCTCGAACACCTGAGCGACCCGGATGCCGTGCTGCATGCGCTAACCGGCGTCATGGCGCGTCGCGCCGTGCTGGTCGGCTCGATTCCCAACGTACGGTATTTTCCGATCCTCTGCGACCTGCTCTGGAACGCCGACTGGCGCTACGTGGACGAGGGCGTGCTCGATCGTACGCACCGGCGCTTTTTCACCCGCAAGAGCCTGGTCCGTACGCTGCGCGAAACGGGCTACGACCCGCAGCAAGTCGTCGGCATCAACCCCACGGGTTCGATCAGGGCCCGAGTCGCCTCGGTTCTGAGTGGGGGAAAACTCGACGACTGCCGCTATCTGCAGTTCGCCTTCGTTGCGACGCTTCGACAGGCATGAGCTTTGCTAAAGTACGAAGACTTCGCCGGGGCGTGTCCGCGCCGTCTTCGGGTCTCTCCGGCGTCGGAACAAGACAAGACAAGAAAAAGGCGACACACCCGAGCGTGGAGACGGCCAGCCCGCGCCACCGATCCCGACTTTCCAAACACATGCGCACGACGATTCAATGAGCCTCGGGGACAGCATCCGCCACGGCGCCAAATGGGTGTTCATCGGCAATACCGGCAGCCAGCTCATCAATTTCGCGCTGGGCCTGATCCTCGCGCGCCTGTTGATGCCGGCCGAGTTCGGCACGGTCGCGACGATCCTGATTTTCACGAGTCTTGCCGGCTTCGTCGCCGGCGGCGGCATGGGGCAGGCCATCGTGCGCGCCAAGGACGCCGGCAAACGCGACTTCGACCTGCTCTTCACGCTGCAGACGCTGATAGGCCTCGTGATCGTCGCGTTCTTTTTCGCGATCGCACCGGCCTTCGGCCGTTGGTACGACAACCCGCTCTACGCCGACCTGCTGCGCGTCGCGGCGCTCTCCTTCCTGATCCGCCCCTTCTTCAACGTGCCGAGCAACATGCTGCACCGCGACATGCGCTTCAAGGCCAAGACCGCGGTCCAGCTCAGCAACCTCGTCGTCTACAACGCCGTTGCGCTGAGTCTGGCGTGGCTCGGCCACGGCCCGTGGAGCCTGATCCTCGCCGGCCTCTTCAGCGCCTTCGCCGGCGCGCTGCAATTCGCCTGGTACGCACGCTGGCGCCCGGGCTGGTGTTTCGATTTCACCCGCGCGGGCGAGCTGATGCGCTACGGCCTGCTGGCCTCGAGCAACAACGTCGTGCACTACGTGCGCAGCCAGATCCCGACCTTCATTCTCTCGCGCAGCCTCGGGCCGGCCGGCGTCGGCCTGTTCAACAAGGCGGAGAGCCTCGCGGCGCGGCCGCATGGCTTCATCACCGGTTCGGTGTACGAAGTGCTGTTCCGCGCGCTCGCCAAGGAGCAGGAAAACCTCGACCGCTCGCGCTACCTGTTTTTCCGCAGCCTCA
>CBJMYK010000078.1:0-7452 GCA_966433795.1 uncultured Thiobacillus sp.
GGGGGCGTCGCCGGCGCCGTGCAGAAGAATCATCAGTTGTTCGACCGCCCCGGCCGCCGGCAGCAATTCGATGCCTTCGAACTCGTGCGTACTCATGTCGGTCTCCGTTGGGCGCAAGGGGTTTCTGGGCGCGCTTTCATCCAGGTCTCTATCGGTCACCGCTTGAACAGAGTCCCGCGACCGTGCGGCGGCGCGGCCCAGTACTGCGGCGGAGCGTCGACCTGCGCGCCGAGTTCGGCGGCAGCGTGCCACGGCCAGCGTGGGTCGTACAGCATGCCGCGGGCGAGCGCGACCATGTCGGCCTGGCCGCCTTCGACGATGCTTTCGGCCTGCCGCGGTTCGGTGATCAGGCCGACCGCCATGGTCGGAAGGCCGGTCTCGGCGCGGATCTTGGCCGCGAAGGGTAACTGATAGCCCGGTGCGACGGGGATCTGCTGCGCCGGCGACAAACCGCCGCTCGACACGTCGATGAAGGCGCAACCGTGGTGCCGCAGCGCCTCGGCAAAGGCAAGGCTTTGTGCGAGGTCCCAGCCGCCCTCCACCCAGTCGGTGGCCGAGATCCGGACGCCCAGCGGGATGTCTTCGCGTAGCGCCGCACGCATTGCGTCGAAGACTTCGAGCGGGAAGCGCATCCGGTTCTCTAGGGCGCCGCCGTAGCGGTCGTCGCGCGCGTTCGACAGCGGCGAGAGGAACTCATGCAGCAGGTAGCCGTGCGCCGCATGCAGTTCGATCACGTCGAAGCCAAGACGCTCGGCGCGTTGGGCGGCGGCGACGAACTCCGCACGCACCCGGTCGAGCCCAGCCGCGTCGAGCGCGCGCGGCGCCGCGTCGGCCGGGGCGTAGGGCAGGGCGGAGGGCGCCAGGGTTTGCCATCCGCCGCGCTCGGGGGAGATGAAGTGTCCGCCCGCCCACGGCAAGTCGGTAGACGCCTTGCGGCCGGCATGCGCGAGCTGGATGCCGAGCGCGATCGGCGCGTAACGGCGGATCGCGGCGACGACGCGGCCGAGCGCCGCCTCGGTATCGTCCGACCAGAGGCCGAGGTCGGCGGCGGAAATGCGGCCTTCGGGCGAGACCGCGGTCGCCTCGGCGAACAACAGCCCTGCGCCGGACAGGGCGAGATGGCCCAGGTGGATCATGTGCCAGTCGGTGGCGCGGCCCTCCTCGGCCGAGTATTGGCACATCGGCGAGACGACGATGCGGTTCGTCAGCGTGCACGCGCCGAGTTGGATGGGCGAAAACAATATGCTCACTAGGACTGCCTCCTGTTTGAGTTTGAACGGCTGCCTTATACGGAGCGGTGCCGCATATCCTTGTGCCTGCGGGACGCCGGCCCCTGGGTTGCAGAGTACAGGCGCTCCGATTCGTTCAGTGGCAAGACCGGCGCGGTAGACCGCTCCGCCGAGGGACGGTCGCCGGCTAGGCACGATTGCAGGCGGTGTCTGGCCCAATTCTAGGCGCATGCCCGGGCGACGCAGGCGGGACACGCCGCGCATCGCTTAAACTTGCGCAAGGCCGCGCGGCGAGGCCTCTTCCTGCGATGTGGGCGGCGAGCGGCGCGGTGATACGAGAACCTTCCAGGTACCAGGCATGACCGCATCTACCAGCAAACCCTGTCCTTTCTGCCAGCTCGAGCCGCACCGCATCGTCGCCGAAGACGCGCTCGCCGTAGCCTACCGCGACGGCTTCCCCGTCTCGCCAGGCCACACCGTCGTGATCCCACGGCGCCATTTCGCGACGCTGTTCGAGGCAACCGAGGCGGAACGACTGGCGCTCTTCGCGATGATGGAGCAAGCAAAGGACATTATCGACCGGCATCACGCCCCGGACGGCTACAATTTCGGCATCAACCACGGCCCTGCGGGCGGGCAGAGCGTGCCCCACCTCCATGTCCATATCATTCCGCGCTACCGCGGCGACAAGGAAGACCCGCGCGGCGGCGTGCGCTGGGTGCTCCCCGACAAGGCGAAGTATTGGGCATGACGGATCCCCGCGCCCCGTCCCTTCATCCGCGACCGTGCGATCGGACGTGCCGCCACGGCCGCCGGTGGCGTCGACGACCATCGCCCAGCGCAGCTACGACTAAAGTTGTATAGCCGTCGCCCGGAATTTGCCCTAAGGTCGCGCGGGTCGGCTGGCGGGCGAGGCCGTTGCCGGCGGCTCATTGCAGCCGGTGCCCGACAACCAATCATCACCAAAACCAACCACAATGAGGAGCGCCGCGATGTTGAAACGTAGTCTGATAACCCTTGCCACCCTGTCGCTGTTTCCGCTGCAGTCGTTCGCCGCCCTGCAGTGCGCGACCGGCCTGAAGCATGTGAACGTCAACGGCAGCGTGACGACGCTTAATGTGTCGGCCTCGAAGCAGGTCGGGCAGATTTGCCTGACGCTGATCGAGTCCGCGAGCGGCCGCGAGGCCTTCAACGACTGCGGCGCCGTGGTCGGAAAAGTCGTGGCGACCGACCCCGCAACCGGCAGCAGCACGCTCTCTCATACCGCCGTATTCGATCTCCACAACGCCTTCGTCACACGCAACGATCAGGCGCAGGTCACGGGTGTCCTCGGCGTCGACGACGCGGGGGCAGCCTGCGCGTACAGCGTCGTCGAAGCGATCAGCGAAGTCCAGAAGGGCGTGGGCATCTTCCGCGGCGGCTCGCTCGCGGTCACCGCGACCGGAAGCGTCAGCGCCTGCCCGAACAAGAACCTGAATACCTTCACGCTGGCAGGTGAGGCCTGCATAAGGAAATAAGTGCGCTCGCCCTGTGCGGAGCGGGGGCCGCCAAGGCCTCCGCGGGGCAGTCCGGGCCGTTTGAAGACGCGCAGGGCGCGGAATGTCCCGCCTTTTCGAGGTAGGCGATCAGGTCTGCGCGCGCTCGAGCGCTCTTGATGCCGGCGTAGCCATCGTCGTGCCGGGGACGGCTTTCACAGGATCGGCGAGGAATCTGTCGAGAGTCTTTCGGTCCCACACCCAGTCGGGCGCTTCATCGCGTCCGAGTATTCGAAGCCGGCGACGCTGGCCGCGCGCCGGCCGAGCAGGCCGCAATGTTTTGGTCCGGTCCTCCTGTGGTGGCCCTGGAACGTGGCCGCCAGGTCGAACACCGGCTTCTGCAGCAGCCCGCTTTCGGCGCCGAGCTGATAAGTAGCGATCGCTTCGAGCTCGGCGCCGAGTGCGCTGTTCAGAACGCGGATATCCGACGCGGAAGTTTCGCTCTCCTTCGCCAGCGCGTCGCGTCCGGCGAGCAGGGCGATCGCCGCGCCGGAAAGCAGCACGCCCGATTTCCCGAGAAAGGCACGGCGCGTTTCGAGGGGGGCCAGCCCGGTCGCCTGGCGTGAAAGTTCAGGCACTTGAATACGCGTGGGCATTGGTTTTCCTTTTTGTAAGGGGCAGTAAGGCTCGCCACAGAGCCGGGCCGGGGCAATCGTTCCACCCTGCCGGGTCGCGGCCGTGAATTCCGGTCGAACGGGTTCAGAGCTTGCTGCGCTCTCCCGTGTAGAACACATCCCATCCGGCCCTCAGGCCGGCGGCGTCTGAAGCGGCGCCTTTATACGACTTGTCGCCCGCCGGAATGCGCTCACCTTGCCCCGTGTTGAAGGTGTCCCACCCCTTGCCGGCGCTGGTCCCCGGCGGCGCCGACTTGTGTTCTCCGGGTGCGCGCGGGATGCGCTCGCCTTGCCCAAGGTTGAACGTATCCCAGCCCTTGCCGGCGCTGGCGCCGGGGGGCGCGCCCCTGTGGTCCTGCGGGGCGCTCGGAATGCGCTCGCCTTGCCCGAGGTTGAAGGTATCCCAGCCCTTGCCGGCTGACATTGCCACGGGGCTGGTCAGGACAGCGGCTAGGCCGACGGCAGCCGAAACGACGGAAACAGTTTTGGAAATCTTCATGACGTGACTCCTATAGACGGGTTTTTGAAGCCGCGGACGGTCGTCCGCGTCGGTTGAAGCGATCGGATAAATACCTGTGGTACTGATAGACGACTAAACCGCCGCGCCCAAGAGGACGCGACTACGTCGGCGGCTCGGCTATGCGACGCAGGACGCCGGCTACGATGCGGTCGCAACGCTCTCCCGCAAACGAAAATGCCTCAGCGAGGTTGAAGTCGATCTCACGCGCTAAGGCCTCGCGGATCAGGCCTTTTGCGCGGAAATAACGCGTCCGGACAGTGGCTTCCGGGATGCCGAGACAGATCGCGGTTTCGTCCACCGTCATCTCCTCGACCGCGCGCATCACGAAAACCGTGCGAAATGCGTCGGGCAGGCGGTTTATCTTGTCCTCGATCAGGCGACGGGTTTCGGCGCACAGCGCCGCACGTTCGGGTTGCTCGGCCGCCTTTTCATTCATCTCGGATTCCGGCGATCCCGATTCCTCGCGCAGGTCGGCGATGTCGGCGACGAGATCGATGACCTCGGCGCTACGGTTGATCTTGCGTGCGCGCCGAATCGCCACGTTCACCGTGATGCGGATGAGCCAGGTGGACAGCTTCGCGTCCCCGCGAAAGCTGTCGATCGCACGGTACGCTTGCACGTATGCCTCCTGTACCGCGTCCTCGGCCTCGGCGTCGTCTTTCAGAATGCTGCGCGCTGTGCGGTAGAGTGTCTGGTTATGGCGCCGCATCATGTGCTGAAGCGCGAGCGTGTCGCCGGACGCGACGCGGGCTGCCAAGGCAGCATCGCTGAGGGTCTTGTGTGGTGTATTGGGCAATGCCTGCTGCATGAACATCTCCGCTCGGTCGCCTATTACCGCATTAGATGACAGAAAAATTCAGCGCGTTCCGGTTTGCCTCGTTTGGGTGAAAATGTTTCGGCGCTCGTCTCCTAATCCGTACGTGCAGAAGGAGCAACGATCCCTAGGTGCGGAAAGGCGCGACGGCGCCCTGTTGTTGCAGACAGGCGGCGCCGGCGGCCGCCCGGGGGCGATGCCGTAGTTCGGATTGGGCAGACCGATCTACGGGAGGATTGCGCCGGACACGGGCGCGCCCGAAATCCGGGGGGCCGCGCGGCGATCGGCTTTCGATTTATAGTGTGGTCCAAGCGAACCGAAGGAGGCACACCATGTTCATGATCGACTATAAGGAAATCAGCTGGTGGTACTGGCTCGTGACCGCCTGCCTGCTTAGCGCAGGCGTCGCCGGCTACGAAAGCGCGTTCGTGCTCGCGGTCGGCCTGACCATCGTGCAACTTGTCCACTTCACGCTGCGCGAGGGCAGTATCGCCGCCTTCCCGGTCCAGGTCAGGTTTTGCTACCTGATGCTGCTTCTCGTCGCGCTCCCGGGACCGATGCAGTGGCTCTACTGGATACCCACCGTCGGCACCTGGGCGCAGCTCATTTTCGGATACTGCACGATGGCGCGCTGCGTGTCCTTGCTGCCGTGGAACCGCAGCGAGCCGTTTTCGCCAGCGCTCGTCGCGCGCACGTTCTTTTCACGGCCGGTGCGCGGAAACATCCTGCAAGGCCTGCCGACCAAGGCCGCCGACACCAGAGTCGTGGAATAGTGGCTGGGACTGTCGCGCGGCCAGGCGGCCGCTTCGCCAGCGTGGCCGGGCGCCCGGGGACTCGCGCGTCGCGATCACCCGAGTCCAAGGAACGATAGGATGGCGATGACAACGACGATCAGGCCCACGATGTAGATGATGTTGTTCATGGATTCTCCTCAGTGGAACGGATGGCACGACGGTCAGGCTGACGCAAGGGAGGATGTACGTCGCGGCGCCAGCACCGTTCCCTGAGCTTATCCAAATGCCGTCGAGATTTTGAGCGGAAACACCAGCACCGTCTTGTAGGTGGACGCCGCTACCCGGGTCGGACTGGTCCTGCGGGGCACGGCGTTGGTGGTGTCATCCCAGTCGTACGTTGTTTGGCACAGGTAGAAAAGAAGAAGGCCCGCATCGCTGCGGGCCTTGCTGTATCTGGCTCCCCGACCTGGGCTCGAACCAGGGACCTGCGGATTAACAGTCCGTCGCTCTACCGACTGAGCTATCGGGGAATGGGAAGCGCGCATTCTAGAGAGGGCGCGCATTCCGGTCAACCCTTATCCCGCATTTCGCGTTGAAGACGGACGTGTGCAGGGCTTACGCGGACTGCTCGGCATTCATGCGTTCGAGCCGCAGGCAAAGCGTCGCGATGATGCGCCGGGACAGCAAAGCCGAATGGCGCATGAGTTCTTCGAGGATGTGAGGCGGAAGCGCGAGGACGGTGACTTCGCTTTCGGTGATGACCGATGCGGTGCGCGGCTCGTTGAGCAGATAGGCCATTTCGCCGAAGAGCTGGCCCTGCTGCAGCTCGTTGAGGCGGCGGCGGCCGGAGTCGGTTTTCTTGTAGACCGCGGCGCGGCCCGAGCACAGAAAGTAGGCGGTGTCGGACCTGTCGCCTTCCTCGATCAGGGTGTGGCCGGCGGGATGGATTGCGCCGTATTTTTCCATCAGCGGATGGCTGTCGGCGAAGACGTAGCGCTCGAGGGGGTCGCCGCCCTCGCCGCTGCGGCTCAGGAACAGCTTCTCGAGCGCGATGATGTCGGCCTTGCCGTAGGCGTACAGGGCCTGCGCCCAGAAGTAGAGCAGCAGAAAAGCGAAATAGGCGCCAATCAGCACGAACACGACGCCACCGAGCGCGCCGTATAGACTCAGGTAGTTTTCGAGTTCGAAGAAGGCGGTGAAGAGCACGAGCAGCAGGCCGAGGCTCGCAATGGCGCCGAGGGCGAAGAGCGCCGCGACGCGCGCCGGCGGGTGGCGCCGCGGCAGCCGCCAGTAAGTGGTGAAGAGCAGCGCCCAGACCATGGCGAAGCCGAGCAGCGAATTGAGCACCTGCAACACCAACGCATTGCCGGTGCCGATGAAGTTGTTTTGTTCGAGAAAGCTCAGGGTCACTTGGGCGAGCGCTGCGACGACCATGAGTCCGAACAAGAGCGGCAGGATGATCAGCGGCAGGATCCATGACACGACGAAACTTCGTTTCTCCTGCGCCGGAAAGATGATGCGGAATGCGCCCTGCATCGTGTTGACGAGGCCGCGCGACGACAGCAGCAGGGTGACGAGGCCGACGCCGCCGGCGGTGAGTTCGGTCTGGCTCGGAATGAAGCCGAGCCCGGTCAGGCTGTCGAGGCGCATCTGCTCGTAGAGCGCGGCGAGCAGGATTGTCGCGGGGACCGAATTCTCCGCGACCTGGCCGAGCAGCGTCAGCGCGTAGCTCAGCAGCAGCAGCAGCGGGGTCGCCGAGAGCAGGAAATAGAACGCGGTGGCGGCGGCGTGGTTCTGCAGGCCGTTCTGCGTGAATAGGCGCGCCGTCGTGTAGCCGAGCTGGACGACCCGTGACAACGGGCCCAACAGCGACGTCAACGGCGATCGCAGCGGATACTCCGACGGCCCTTGCAACCGAGACGCCAACCGCGACTCAGACGAACACTCCGGCTGCGACGGCAACCGGTACACCGGCCCGGCGCTCGAGCCGGGTCCGCGCGCCGCCG
>CBJMYK010000079.1:0-7424 GCA_966433795.1 uncultured Thiobacillus sp.
GTCGCCGCGATCAAAGGCGAACCCTCCGAGGTGTTTGCCTCGTTCGATCCCGTTCCGTTGGCCGCCGCGTCGATTGCGCAGGTCCACCGTGCCACGCTCAAGGACGGCACCCCCGTCGTCGTGAAGATGCGCCGGCCCGGCATCGAAGCCGTCATACGCGCCGATCTGCGCATCCTCGATCACGCGGCGCGGCTGCTCGAAAGCGAAGTCGCCGATGCGCGCCGCTACGACCCGGTGCAGATCGTGTCCCAGTTCCGGCGTTCGCTCAGTCGCGAGCTCGACCTGGCGAAGGAGGCGCGCAACATCGACCAGTTCGCGCGCCATTTCGCCGACGACCCGCTGGTGAAGATTCCGAAGGTCTACTGGGAATTCACGAACGACCAGGTCAACGTCCAGGAGGAGATCGTGGGCTTGGCTGGCGTCTCCCCCGACAAGCTGCGCGCCTCGGGTCTCGACCCCAAGCTCCTCGCCGCGCGCGGCGCCAATGCGGTGCTGTCGATGGTCTTGCTGCACGGCTATTTTCATGCCGACCCGCACCCTGGCAACGTGCTGTTCCTGCCCGGCAATCGGATCGGCATGATCGATTTCGGCATGGTCGGGATGTTGACGGGGCCACGCCGCAATCAGATCGTCGATTTGCTGCATGCGCTGACCCAACGCGACGAACAGGCGCTTCTACAGGTGCTGCTCGATTGGAGCGGCGACTCGGTTCCCGACGACGATCGCCTCGCCTACGATGTCGCCGAGCTCATGCAAAGCTACGACGACCTGCAGCTCAAGGACGTCAGGATCGGCGCCCTGCTGAATGACATCACCGCATTGATGCGCGACAACAATCTGGTGCTGCCGGCCGACCTGACCTTGCTCTTCAAGACCTTGATCACGCTCGAGGGCCTGGGGCAACAGCTCGACCCAGAATTCCACATGATCGACAACGTGACGCCTTTCGTCGAGAGCGTCATCAAGCAGCGTTATACGCCGCACGCGCTGCTCGCGCGGGGGCGCAAGAGCCTGCGCGAGGCACTCGAAGTGGCCGTGGACTTGCCGCGCGATCTGCGGCACTTGCTGCGCGACATGCGGCGCGGCCGGGTCAAGGTCGATTTCGACCTCAAGCGTCTCGACCATTTCGGACACCAACTCGACAGCGCCGCGAGCCGGTTGACGATGGGAATTCTCACCGCTTCGCTCGTGGTCGGATCGAGCATCATCATGACGGTCGAAGGCGGCCCGAAGCTGTTCGGGCTGCCTTTTTTCGGTCTGGTGGGGTTTCTGATCGCTTTCGTCAACAGCGTCTGGATCGTGCTGTCGATCTGGCGCTCGGGCAAGCACTGACCCCCGTCACGCGGGGCAGGGGGTGTGACTCGGCGCCGCGAGCGCGCTCGCCAGCTTGTCTAGCGGCAGCGGGCGGCTCAAGAGATAGCCCTGCACGTGCTCGATGCCGAGGCTCTCAACCTTGCGCAGAACGTCGTCGGTCTCGACGCCCTCGGCCACCAGGGAATAGCCGGCTTCGCTCATCATGCGGGCGAAGTCCGCCACGACCTGGCCGGCGCGGTTGTCCTGTGCAAGCTTGCTGACCAGCGAAATATCGAACTTGACCACATCGACCGGCAGGTCGACGAGATACCGCAGTGGGGAGTAGCCGGTACCGAAATCGTCCATGGCGATGCGGTAGTGCACGGTGCGCAGCAGGTCGAGATAGGTACTGACCTCGGCCATCTGCGTGATCAGCGAGGTCTCGGTGATTTCCAGCATCAGCGGGTGGCGCGGGTTGTGGCGTGACAATTCCAGCAGGTGCGAGACGACCTCGGGACGCGAAAGACTCTGCGCCGAGAGGTTGAACGAGACGCCGATCCCGGCAGGCAAGCGCTGCGACGACAGGTCGGCGTCGACCTGGCTGAGCACTGCGAGGTCGAACTCGGTTCCAAGGCGGCGGTTGGTGATGACCGGGAGGAAGGCGTCCGGCATGATCAACTCGCCGTTGTAGCGGATGCGGGCCAAGGCTTCGTAATAGTCGATCTTGCGCCCCGGCAGGCTGTGGATCGACTGGTAATGCATTTCAATCATGCCCGGTGTGGACAGGGCCTGGAACAGGGCATTGGTCTCGCGACTCGCGACCAGGGCCTGGGTCGCACGCTCGGTGTCTTCACCGTAGAGCGCGATGCGATTGCGTCCCGGCTGCTTGGCGGTATACATCGCGATATCGGCGTGCTTGGGCAGATCGTCGATCTGCTCGGGATGGTCGGGCGCGCAGAACGCGATGCCGATGCTGATGCCCACGGGTTCGCTGATGCCGAGATCGCTGAAGGCGGACGCATCGAGCAGGCTCTGGCAGCGCTGAGCGATCTGCTTCGCCTGGGCCGGCGTGGTGCGTGACAGGAAGGTCGCGAACTCGTCACCGCCGAGGCGGTAGAGGCGATCGTTGGCGCGCAGGGACATCACGAGCGCGTCCGCAATGATCGTCAGCACGCGATCGCCCTTGGCATGGCCGTAGGTGTCGTTGATGGCCTTGAAGCGGTCGCAGTCGAACAGCAGGAAGGCGACCCCCTGCGGCGTACCGGCGAGTTCGTGGCGAAACGCTTCCCAGTCCTCTTCATAGGCGCGACGGTTGTGGCAGCCGGTGAGCGCATCCTGGCGCGCCTGGGAATGGAACTCGCGGTTCTGATCTTCGAGCGACCCGTGCAGTTCGCGCAGCTGCAATTGGTAGTCGTAGAGTGAACGCCGGATGTTCTCGAGCTCGCGGATCCGCATGGACTCGGCGCGGGCCGGCTGGGCGCTGAAGCGGCCCTGCTGCATCGCGTCGATGTCTTTCGACAGCCGGCGCAGGGGCCGCACCAGCAGCCGGTTGTAGGCGACGAAACCCAGCAGCGCAGTAAGCAGCAGCAGCACGAAAAGCGCCAGCAGCGTGCGCGACAGAATGGTCTGGAAGCGCTTCTGCTCGGGATCCGGCCGCGCGTTGTAGCTCAAATGCGAGAACAGGCGCGAGGCCGGCAGCATTTCTCCGGGCTTCAAGGCCACACGCACGCTGGGGACGTCGGTGAAATGCAGCGTGTCCTGATTCAACAGCATGGGCATGAACTCGACGCGAATCAGCCCGTAGCCGAGCAGCGATTCCTGGCGGTCGTCGCCGTACACGGGGAAAGCGTGATACAGCGCTGTCGCCCCGTTCTCGGTGGCAAGCCAGCTCGCTTGCCCTTGCAGCGTCGCTTCGGGCGGCAGCGCCGCCGGCAGCTTGAGTTTCGGTGGGCTGGGCGCGAGCAGGATGCGCGAGCGGGTGTAGAGGCCGGCACGCGTGAAGCGGGCCGGCAGCATACCGCTCTCGTAGACGCGCTGGTCCCGCCAATAGGTGTAGTACTCCGGCAGCACTAACTGTTGCCGCGTTTCATCCCACTGGGCGAGATTGTCGGCCTGACGCGCGGTCTGGGTCAGCAGCCGCTGTACCGCCGCCGCGAGCTCGGAACGCGCGGCATTCTGATTGTGTTGTTCGAGACTGCGCGTGACGGAGCGGGTCTGATAGGCGGCGAAGCCACCGATTAGCGTGACGAGCAGCAGCAGCCCGGCGACGAACGCGAGCGCGACGTGCTTGATCGACAAGGTCTCCGTCCTCATCCCGCCGCCCCGGACTTCGGCGAGGCGAGGAAGCGGTGCGTGTGCTCGAGCAGTTCCAGCTCGTGCACGCCGTCCATGAAGTGGCTCGCTCCGGGAACGACCACCATCGGGGCCTGGACGTGGCGCAGCGCCTTGAGCCAGCCGCGTCCGAGCCGCTCGTCGGCATCGCCCATGATCAGCAGGGTTTCGACCGGGGATTGCTTGAGCGCCGCCAGCACACGCTGCTCGTCCCAGCGCAAATAGGACAGCAGGCCCTCGGGTGTCGAGGTGTATTTTCTGCAGAAGGACAGCGTGCGCGTCACGAGTTCGCGCTGTTTGTTCTGGGCCCGGCTTTCCATGTCGGCGATGAGGGCCTGGCGCGGGACGTCTTCGGTCTGCGCCGCGATCAGCGAAGCGCCAATGTAGCCGCTCACGGCCGGGTCGGGCCGGCGGGTCAGGTAGGCGAGGAGTTGGAGACTGCCGAAGCTGTGTCCGACCAACACGATCGACGAATGGCCACGCGCCTTGAGCCAGCTGACCCAGCGCGCGATCTCGTCGAGATCCTGGTCCATGTCGTGGCGATGCGCCGCTTCGCACGCCAGGCTGCGCGCGCGGCTCGGAATGTCCAGACTGAGCGTCGGGGTCAGCACCGTGATTCCGGCGCCCTCCAGCCCGCGCGCAAGTGTCGCGATGGTGGGGAACTCGCGGGTTTGCAGGAAGCCGTGCAACAGCAGTGCCGCCGGCTTGCCGCGGTCCCCGACCAGGTATTCGGCGCTTGCCGTGATACCGGGCCGCATCTGCTGTTCGACGATCGCTGCCTCGGCAATCGGGGCGAAGGGGAAGCACAGCAGGCAGAGCAAATAAAATCGCATGGCAAAACGGTACACGGAGGTATACGAACGTAACGACAGAAAGGGGTCAAAACTAAAGGGTTCCACGCCGGGGGCGTGCCGGACGCGATGTTAAACTCGTCGGGCACACTCCGCTTCCGACATGTCCGATCTGAAAAGTTTTTTTTCGCCCGAGGGCGCCTGTTCCGCGGTGCTCCCCGGGTGGCGCGCGCGCCCCCAACAACTGGCGATGGCCGAGGCGGTCGAGCGCGCGATCGCCGGCAATCGGGTGCTGCTCGCCGAGGCCGGGACCGGGACGGGCAAGACGCTCGCCTACCTTATCCCGGCACTGCTGTCGGGCGGCAAGGTGGTGATCTCGACCGGCACCAAGGCGCTGCAGGATCAGCTGTTTCATCGCGACCTGCCGGCCGCGCGCCGCGCCCTGAAGTCGCCGGTCAAGGTGGCCCTGCTCAAAGGACGCGCCAATTACGTGTGCCACCACCATCTGCAGCGCAATCTGGCGGACGGGCGTTTTGCGCACCGCGACGACGCCGCGTGGCTGCAGAAGATCGCGCGCTTCGCCGAAACGAGCGCCAGCGGCGACCGCGCCGAGGCAGAAGGGATCCCGGAGGACGCGACCGCGTGGCACTACGCGGTGTCGAGTCGCGACACCTGCCTCGGCAGCGAGTGCGCGCATTTCAAGGACTGCTTCGTGATGGCCGCGCGCAAGGCCGCGCTTGACGCCGAGGTGGTCGTGGTGAATCACCACCTGTTCTTTGCCGACCTGTGGCTCAAGGATGAAGGCGTCGCCGAGCTCCTGCCGGCCTGCAACACCGTGATTCTCGATGAGGCCCACCAGCTCGCCGAAACCGCCGCGCAGTTCTTCGGCGAAACGCTGTCCACCGCGCAGTTGCTGGACTTGGCGGGCGACACCAAACGGCTGGCCGCGGTCAAGGCCGGCGACTTCCCGGCACTGCGCCGTGCCGCCGAAGACCTTGCCAAGGCGGCGCGCGACCTGCGCCTCGCCTTTCCGCAGAACCCGGTCAAATCGACGTACACCGAGCTCGGCCGCTACGACAAATGGCCGGACGCGTCGAAAGCACTGTCGTCCGCCCTCGACGAAGCGCTCGGCTTGCTCGAAACCCAGGCCGAGCGCGACGCCGATCTCAAGAACTGCTTCGAACGTGCCCAGGCACTTGCCGCTGTCCTCGGCCGCTGGCGGCGCGACGACGAGCCGGAAAGCCCGCGTGTGCGCTGGCTCGAAACGACGATGAGTTCGCTGTTATTGCATGCGACGCCGCTCTCGGTCGGTAGCCTGTTCGGCGCAAAGCTCAGCGAGCGCGCGCAGGCCTGGATCCTGACTTCGGCGACGCTGTCGGTCGGCGGGGACTTCACTCACCTGAAAACGCGGCTCGGGATCGAGGACGCCGAAACGCTGTGCGTCGACAGCCCCTTCGACTACCCGCGTCAAGGCGTGCTCTATGTCCCGCAAAACCTTCCTGCGCCTAATACGCCCGACTTCACCGAAGCCGTGATCAAAGCCGCCCTGGCGGTACTCGAAGTCAGCCAGGGCCGAGCGTTCATCCTGTTCACTAGCCTGCGCGCGCTGGAGAAGGCGCGCGGCCTGTTGGTCGACGCATTCAAGTTCCGCGGCTGGGACTATCCGCTGCTTGTGCAGGGCGATGCACCGAAGAACGAACTCCTCGCGCGTTTTCAGAAAGCCGGCAATGCCGTGCTGCTTGGGAGTCAAAGTTTCTGGGAGGGCGTCGACATGCCCGGCGATGCGTTGTCGGTGGTCATCATCGACAAACTGCCATTCCAGCCGCCCGATGACCCGGTGGTCGCCGCGCGCATCGCCCAGGCGGAAAAGGACGGCGGCAAGCCCTTCATGGACTACCAGTTGCCGCACGCGGCCATCAGCCTCAAGCAGGGGGCGGGGCGGCTGATCCGCACCGAGACCGACCGGGGGGTGCTGATGATTTGCGACACGCGGCTGGCAGATAAGGCTTACGGGCGCGTGTTGTTGAATGCGCTGCCGGCGATGACGCGGACGAGAAAGTTGGAGGTGGTGGAGCGGTTTTTTGCGGCTGAGGGTGGGGAGACTGTCGCTGCGTCGGCCGGGGTCGAGTAGTTGGAATCTTCAGCGCGTTGGAGCGTTGGCCGGGGGTAGCCCGGCAGCTAGTCACTTTTCTTGTCTCGGCAAGAAAAGTAACCAAAAGAAGGCGCCCCCGACACCCCGAATTCCCGAAGATCAAGCGCGTCGGGTGGGCGGCAACGAACTCGCCCCGCTTCTGCTGTTTTTAATTTGATTTTTGTCAGCGGGGCTCAGACACCTTTGCCGCGGATCCACCCGACGCACTTGATCTTCCGCGGGTCTGTAAGGGGAGAAAGTCAAAAGCAGTTTGGCGGTTAGCTCGCCGTCGCACTCTTGGCGAGCGCTTCGCTAACGCATTGCTTGGCTCGTCACCCAGGCCCATCATCGGCGAGACTCAACTGCTAGGCCCTGACTCAAAGCGTCTGTACGAACCCCAACACCTCCGCCGCATGCCCCGGCGCCTTCAACCCGCGCCAGGTCTTCACCAGCTTGCCGTCGCCGTCGAACACGAAGGTGCTGCGCTCGACGCCGCGCACCTGCTTGCCGTACATGTTCTTCAGCTTCATGACGCCGAAGAGTTCGCAGACTTTTTCATCGGTGTCGGCGAGCAGTTCGAATGGGAAGCCGTGGGCCGCCTTGAAGCCTTCGTGCGACTTGAGGCTGTCGCGCGAGACGCCGACGACGAGGGTGTTGGCCTTGGTGAATTCGGGATAGAGGTCGCGGAATTCCTGGCCCTCGAGCGTGCAACCGGAAGTGTTGTCCTTGGGGTAGAAATAAACGACGACGTTCTTGCCGCGCTGATCCGAGAGCCGGAAGGGGGTGCCGGCAGTAGAGGGGAGCTCGAAGTCTTGGATATGGGGTTCGTTCATCACGGTCTTTCTTGATCTGCTAGCGCTTGATCTGCTAGCGGGTTG
>CBJMYK010000080.1:0-7283 GCA_966433795.1 uncultured Thiobacillus sp.
GGTCTCGCCGGTCTTCGCGAGATGGACCAGCATGAAGCCGCCGCCACCGATGCCGGACGACTGCGGCTCGACCACGTTCAACGCGAACTGCACGGCCGCGGCGGCGTCGACGGCATTGCCGCCTGCGGCGAGCATGCGCGCGCCGGCGGCGGCCGCCGCAGGATGGGAAACGGCGACGACTCCGTCAGGCGCGGCGCGCAGCGGGGACGCAATGAGGCTGAGGAGCAGCCAGAGCAATAAACGGTTCATGGGCATCGGTGGGGAGGCAGAAGCCCGAGCGTGCACCGTTTGCCGCGCGCCCGTCAAACGCGCGGGCGGTTCAGCCGGGCTTGCCGTCGACGCGGGGGCGCAGCAGCATCGGCGCGTAGAGCGCAGCGAACAGGCCGAACGCAGCCATCCACACGAGCCCCGCCGCGGCCATGCCCTGGAGGTGCAGCGTCGGGAAAAACAGCGGCAGCGCGACGCGGATCAGCGCGGCGAGGTTGATTGCGACGAAGGCGAGCGTCATCACTGCCGGCGGTTCGAGCATGCGGCCGGTGTGGCCGAGCGAGACCCGCGCCATCATGCCCAGCGTCAGCACGCCGATGCCGCCTGCGGTGAAGGCATGCAGCGCACTGCTCGCAGCCGCAGGGAATCCGGCCGCCGCGAGCGCGAGCAAGGCGAAGCCGAGAGCGATCCACGCGTAGCCGAGGTGCAGGATCCACAGCAGCGGCACTGACCAGAACTTGTGGGTGTACCAGCCTGCGAGGCGCACGAAGTGCACGGTCGCCGCGGTCGCTGCGAGCAGCGCGGTGACGGCTCCGACCGGCGCGATCAGCGCGGCGAGCAGGGCGGCGAGCGCGGACACCGGCGCCAGCAGTTCGATCGTCTTCCAGCGGCGGGCGCGCGTGCGCAGCTTGTTGTCGGTGAAGCTCGGAATGACGCGGCCGCCCATCAGGACGATCATCATGACCACGACGTAAACGGCCAGATGCAGGCCGAGAGTCGTGCTGGCCGTTATCCAGCCGAGCGCCGCCAGATGCATCAAGGCGTTTGCCACCGCGAGCGCCACCAGCAGGACCGGAAACGGATAGTTGTGCAGTTGCCGGGCGCGGTGGACGGGCAGCGCGATCGCGAGCGCGAGCGCGGGCAGGAAGCTGAGGTCGATCGCGGCGATCAGCCCCGCCGGCAAGCCCGGAACGAGGAAACTCAGACGCCCGGCCAGCCATAGCGCGAACAGCACGGCAAGCGGGCGGCCAGACGGCATCGCGATGCCGGTCCAGTTCTGCGCGGCGGTGAGCAGGAAGCCTGCGATCACCGCGACGGCGAAGCCGAACACCATCTCGTGGCCGTGCCAGGCCGCGGGCAGCAGTGCGCCGGGCGTCAGATGCCCGGACAAGACCGCGAGCCAGAGCCCCATCATGAGTACGGCGTAGACGCCGGCGGCGAGGAAGAACGGGCGAAAGCCGAGGGCGAAGGGCGCAAGACCCGGGCGAGGCGAAGGTCTGGTCGGGGTTTCGATGTCACGTAAGGGAGTCGCCATGATGCATGTCTAAAAATAAAAAGGGCCGGGCAGTGCCCGACCGGTGAGTATAGGCTGCGCCGCCGTCATGCGGCGCGCGGTTCGGACATGGGTGATCAGCCCGTGCTCCAGGCCCGCGGCCGTTTCATGCCGGCGATCTTGCAGGCCTGCTTGACGTAGCCGTAGGGGAAGAGCTCGAACAGCTTCTTCTGCGCTTCGCGCCCGTAGCGCTCCGACAGGTGCTTGATGACGAAGCGCGCGTCGGCCGCGATCTGGTGTTCGTCGTAGTACTCGCGCATGAAGCGGATCGCGTCCCAGTGGTCGTCGTTGAGTTCGATGTTCTCGTCCCGCGCCAAGGCGCGTGCGATGTCTTCGTTCCAGTCGCCGGGCTCGATCAGATAGCCTTCGGCGTCGCGTTCGGGCAACTCAGTGAGCATGTTCGCTTCCCTTCAGGTGGATGGATTTCGTCAAAGATGTATTTCAAGAATATCTTAATACCGACCGGCTCGACAACGCTGTAGTCCGACGGCGGCCACGTCAGGTTCCGCCGCGGAATTCGATGCCGGGATGACGATCGCGCAGATCTTCGACCAGCAGCTGGCGTCGCGCGCGCGCCATGGCGTCGACCGCCCCCGGGTCGAGGTAGGACTTGGCATCGGACACCGCGGCCGCAAGCAGTTCGCCCGCGAGCGCGTCCGGCGTGCGACCGAGCGATTCGGCGAGTGCGCGCAGTTCGACGCCGGGGCCCTGCGGCAGGCGGATTTCCAGCGGCTTGCCGACTGCCGCAGGATCGGTCTCGACCGCGCTGTCGGCTTCGCCGTTCTTCCGGGCAAGCGCCCGCGTCACGACGCCGGCGATGCTCGAGGCCCCTGCGGTGACGTCGTCGGCCGGATGCAGGCGGATCGTGTTCACGAAGTATTTCTCGAAGTCGACCTTGGCCTGGTGCACCCAGCGACCCTGGCGCATCCAGTTGATGTCGCGCAGCGGCACCTGCGGCTCGGACTGGTACGCGGCGCCGTTCGTCCCCATGTCGCTGAGCCAGCGCGCGCGCTGGGGGACATGGCTGACCGGCGGCGCGCCGGCGAGGTCGGCGAGGATGTTATGCACTGCGATTTCTCCGGCCTTCTGGATCGAATAGACCGATTCGGGGGCGCCGACGGCGACCGGCGTCGCCTCGACCGGTGCGCGCGCGACACAGGCGCCGAGGCCGAAGACGTTGGGGTACTCGGGGTTGCGCAGATATTCGTCGACGACGACCAGGCCGCGCGCGTCGACGAGATCGCTCGCGCTGCGCACGCCACGCACGCCGCCGAAGGCGGGCCAGTAAACCGAATAGGCGGAGGGTAGGGCGTGGGTCTGCTTGACGCTGCCCGTGGCGGTCAGTTCGGTGACGTGGACCGTGTCGCGGTCGATGCGGGTCGTGAGCGCGTTGCAGATCACGCTGATCCCGGTGTCGGCCAGCGCCGCGGTGACGGCACCGCGGCTCGTGCCTTCGCCACCCAGGCCGAGATGACCGGGCCAGGGCTCGGGTGTCACCAGCGTGATCGGGACGCGCTCGCGGAGGCTGCGCCGCCTGAGGTCGGCGTCGATCAGGAAGGCGTATTCGTAGAGCGGACCGAGCATGCTCGCGCCCGCCGCCGCGCCGATCACGATCGGCCCCGGGCGCTGCAGGAAGGCGCGATACGCGGCGAGCGCGCGCTCGGCCTGTTCGATGTGGATCACCGACTCGGTGTGCTCGGCCATGCCCGGGACTTCGTCGGCCAGCGGAGCCGTGCCGGTCGCGATCAGCAGATAGTCGTAGAACAGCACGTCGCCGTTCTCGAGATCGATCTGGATGATGTCGGGCTGGATGCAGCGTACCCCGCTCGCGATGAACGCGATGCCGCGCGATTCGAGATAGGGGCCGATCGGAAACGCGACGTCGGCACGCTCGCGCCAGCCCATCGCGACCCAGGGGTTCGAGGGCACGAAGTGGAAGTAGGGCTTGTCCGACACGACCGTCACCGTGTCGTCCGGCCCGAGCCGGGATTTCAGCGCGTAGGCCGCGGACACGCCCGCGATGCCGGCGCCGAGGATGACAACGTGGGTCATTTCAGTCTCCTTGCATCGTCGCCGGAATCAGCGGCCATTCCTCATCACCCCCGCACCAGGCCGCGCTTGCTGCGCACGATCTGGTAGGCGCGGCCGAGGTAGCCGAAGGGCGCGCTCCAGATATGGACCAGCCGGGTGAACGGGAAGAACAGGAACACCGAGACGCCGACGAAGACGTGGAGCTTGTAGACGAGATCGACGTCGCGAAGCAGCGCCGGCTTGGGCTGCAGGTAGACGATGCTCTGCACCCAGTCCGCGAGCCGGATCATGGTGCTCGCGTCGCCCGCGTTCGCGTGGTGAATCGACGCCGGGATCGTCGACAGGCCGATGAAGGCAGTCAGCGCGAGCCAGCCCAGGATGTGGAGGTCGACGCGGCGCGAGGCGGCGCGCACGCGCGGCGTGAACATGCGGCGCATCCACAACAGGGCCGCGCCGAGCAGCGTCAGGGTGCCGAAGACGGTGCCGGCGCTGATGGCGATCCACTGGTGGGTCAGGTCGGACACGCCGAGCGCGAGGAAGACGCTATGGGGAATGAGCAGGCCGGCGGCGTGGCCGAAGAACAGCCCGATGATGCCGATGTGGAAGAGGTTGCTCGCCAGCCGCAGGCCTTTTTTCGACAGCAGCTGCGAAGAATCGCTTTTCCAGGTGTATTGCTCGTGGTCGAAACGTATCCAGCTGCCGAGCAGGAACACCGTGAGGGCGACGTAGGGGTAGACGCCGAAGAGCAGGGTATTGAGGTCCATTGTTTTCTCCTTCGAATTCCGGAATTCAGGGATGCGTGGCGAGGGCTTGCACGGCGGGCGGCGTCGCGTCGCCCCAGGTGACCGGGGTTTCGCAGTCGTCGTCGTTGCAGACCGTGTCCGTCATCGGCTGGGCGGCGGGAACGAAGGCGCTGGGCACCAGCCGTGCGTGCGCCTCGACGAGCCTCACGAGCGGCACCCATGGGCTCTTCGCCGCGTCGAGGTTGGCGCCGAGCTGCGCGATCGCCTTGGCGAATGGGTCGAGGAAAAGCTTCGCCTCGACCGGTTCGAGCGTCGACGCGAACTCGAGCACGAGCGGCAGGTAGTCCGGCAGCTCGCCGCTGTCCGCTTCGAGCCCGTAGCTCTTGTAATACTCGCCGAGATCGATCAGCGCGGGACCGCGGTTCCTGTCGTCGCCGAACAGGTGGTGGGTGAGATGCAGCGCATGCTCCGGCGTCATGTCGAAGGTCTTGACATAGCGCGCCTGCGCGTCGGTCAGGTCGCTGTCAGTCAGCCAGGCGGCAAACGCCGCAATCGCCGCGTGCTCCGGCGGCGTGAGCGTCGCGTCCTCGCCGAGGATCGTCATGAGTTCGGGAACGGCCTGCATCAAGGCCTGGTCCGGATACTCGAGCAGCGCGGAGAGCAGCTTGAAGAGCGTCATGGGGGCGTCCGTCATGGTGCGCTCCTTAGTAGTCGCTGCGAACGATGGGAATGACGCGGCGCGAGGGCGCCTCTTCCCTCGGCTCCACGGTCTCCTTGCGCCGCTCGGGGAACAGCGAGTTGACCGAAATGCCGGCCGACGAGTCGTTGCCGAAGGTGAAGCCGTTCTGTCCCTGGAAGCCGTGGAAGTCTTCGAGGCGCACTTCCTCATGTCCGGTCGGGATCACGAAGCGGTCCTCGTAATTGGCGATCGCGAGATAGCGGTACATCTCCTTGGCCTGGTCCTCGGTGATGCCGGCCTTGTCGAGCGCGCGGGTATCGGCCACGCCCTCGACGTGCACCGAGCGCTGGTAGCTGCGCATCGCGATCAGGCGGTTGAGCGCGCTTTCGATCGGCGCGGTCTTGCCGGCGGTAAGCAGGTTGGCGAGGTACTGGATCGGCGTGCGCATCGTGCCGGCCAGCGGAATCGCGCCGTCGGGGCCGACCGGCAGATTGCCCTGGTCGATCTGCGACTGCACCGGGGAGAGCGGCGGCACGTACCAGACCATCGGCAGGGTGCGGAACTCCGGGTGCATCGGGAAGGCGATCTTCCAGTCGATCGCCATCTTGTAGATCGGCGACTTCTGCGCCGCGATGATCCAGTCCTCGTTGATGCCCTCGGCGCGTGCGGCGGCGATGACTTCAGGATCGTGCGGGTCGAGGAAGATGTTGCACTGCGCCTCGTACAGGTCCTGCTCGTTCTCGGTGCTGGCGAGCGCTTCGATCTTGTCGGCGTCATACAGCATGATGCCGTTGTAGCGGATGCGCCCGACGCAGGATTCCGAGCACACGGTGGGCATTCCGGACTCGACGCGCGGATAGCAGCCGATGCACTTCTCGGCCTTGCCGGATTCCCAGTTGTAGAACACCTTCTTGTACGGGCAGGAGGAAATGCACATGCGCCAGCCGCGGCATTTGTCCTGGTCGACGAGCACGATGCCGTCCTCTTCGCGCTTGTAGATCGAACCCGACGGACACGCCGCCACGCAGGCCGGATTCAGGCAGTGGTTGCAGATGCGCGGCAGATACATGTGGAACGTGTTCTCGAACTGCGCGTACATCTCCTTCTGGATGTTGTCGAGGTTCTTGTCCTTGCTGCGCTTGGCGAACTCGCCGGCGAGGTCGTCCTCCCAGTTCGGGCCCCACTGGATCTTCTCCATCCGGCTGCCGTCGATCTGCGACATCGGACGCGCGGTCGGTGCGGCCTCCGACAGCGGCGCGTTCTGCAAATGCGCGTAGTTGTAAGTGAAGGGTTCGTAGTAGTCCTCGATTTCCGGCATGTCCGGGTTGGCGAAGATGTTCACGAGCTTGGACAGGCGGTTGCCGGATTTCAGCTCCAATTTGCCGTTCTTGAGTTCCCAGCCGCCTTTCCACTTGCTCTGGTCTTCCCAGCTTTTGGGGTAGCCGACGCCGGGCTTGGACTCGACGTTGTTGAACCAGGCGTATTCGACGCCCTTGCGGTTGGTCCAGACGTTCTTGCAGGTCACCGAGCAGGTGTGACATCCGATGCACTTGTCCAGGTTGAAGACGAAGGCGAATTGCGCTCTGACTTTCATGGGGTTCTCCTTACTTGGTGCCGATGCCGTGGGGATTGCGTTGCGCTTCGCGCTCGGGCGTGAGCGGGCGTTCGAGCCAGTCCACGTCCTTGTCCGCGATCTTGTGCAAGGCCACCATCGTGTCGCGCTGGCTGCCGACGGTTCCGTAGTAGTTGAAGCCGTACGACAGTTGCGCATAGCCGCCGATCATGTTGGTCGGCTTGATGAGCACGCGCGTGACGGAGTTGAGGATGCCGCCGCGCTTGCCGGTCGAAGGCGAGCCGGGGACGTTCACGTTCTTCTCCTGCGCGTGATACATCATCGCCGTGCCGCGCGGGATGCGCTGCGAGACCACGGCACGCGCCACGGTCGCGCCGTTGTGGTTGACCGCTTCGACCCAGTCGTTGTCCTCGAGGCCGATGCGTTTGGCGTCGTCCTCCGACACCCAGACGTAGGGTCCGCCGCGGAACAGCGTGAGCATCCGCAGGTTGTCCTGGTAGCTCGAGTGGATGCCCCACTTGGAGTGCGGCGTGATCCAGTTCAGCGACAGATGCGGCTTGTCGCGGACGGCCGCCGGCAGCTGGTCGAGTTCACCCAGGTCGACCATCGGCTTGTACGCGCAGAACCCCTCGCCGAAGTCGAGCATCCATTCGTGGTCCTGGTAGAAGTGGGCGCGGCCGGTCAGCGTGCGGAACGGGATGTGCTCGTGGATGTTGG
>CBJMYK010000081.1:0-7219 GCA_966433795.1 uncultured Thiobacillus sp.
GGCTTGGCCTGCGCGGCCTGCGCGACTTCCTGCTGGATCGCCTGCTGCGTGTCGCGCGCTGTGAGCGTCGCGGCGCAGCCAGCCAGCGCCAGTGGCGCGGCAAGCAATAGGGTCAAGCGCTTCATCATCCGCAATGTCTCCTGTTTTCTTATTTGCCGCGCAGTCGCTTCTCGACTTGCGGGTAGAGCCTGAGCACCGTGGTTTCGCCACCGCGGCGCAACACCACCTCGCTTTCGCCGATGCGCATCACGCGCGCGTCCTGGTAGTGCCCGCCTTCGGGGATCTCCCGGCCACCGATGACCGCGGTTCGGGTGCGACCGTTGCGCTTGATCGCGGCGAGCGTGAGCGCGGGCTGCGACGACGCCCCGGCCGCGTCCGGCATCGCCGGCGGCGCAGTCGGATCCGGCAAGGCGAGTGCAGGAAGCGGCGCCGCCAGCAAGGCTGCCACGGCCAGGTGGATCATACGCGTAGCCATGCTTCCTCCAGGCTCAGGGTATTGACGAGCAGCGTGAGCGACAGCACGGGCCGCGCCGCGGCGTCCAGGGTCGCAGCGCTCCAGCTGAGTCGCCACGGCAAGCCCTCGAGGCGCTCGAGATAGGCGACAAGCTCGGCGTAGGGGCCGCTGACCGTCACTTCAAAGCCGTGGCGATAAAATCCCGGCGGCGCGCCGTCGTCGACCGCGTCTGGCAGGGAAACCGCCTGCGGGCTGAGCGTCTTAAAGCCGACGATGTGGATTCCACCGTGCCCGCGTACGACGTCTTTCAACACCTGCTGCATGCGTTCCGGCGCGATCAGCAGGCGCTCGCGCGCCTCGAGTTCACCCGCCAGCTCGGCCAGCCGTGCATCCTCGGCGGCGAGCGCATCGCGCGCCGCGCGGTCGGGGTCGACGCGCAGCGTGTCGCGCACCGCGGCGGTCTGCTGCGCGATCTGCTGCATGGCTGCCTGCGCCCCCTGAATCCGCTCGCGCGCGCGCTGCTGGCGTTCGACGGCCGGGTCGATCAGCAGGGTTTGTACGAGCGCGAGCGCGACCATGATCGCGGCGGCGAAAACGAAGACACGTTCGCGCGCGCTCATGCCGTCGATGCGCTCTCCGAGATGCTTGAGCTTCTCACGGGGCATCGGAATCTCCTTGCTCGCTGCTCGGCGCGCTACCCGAATAGAGTGTGAAGTCGATGCGCGATACCGGCCCGCCGCCTTCGGTCTGACCGGGCTCCGGGCTGCGCGGGGGCACGGCCTCCATGCCCGAGAATTTCATCCCCGCGAAAGGCGCCTGCTTGCCGAGGCGTTCGATATACGCGCTGACGAGCCCTGCATTCAGGGCCGAACCCCTGAGCGAAACGTAATCGGGCGACAGCACGAAACCGTTGAGCCAGACTCCGTCGACGCTGCCGTGCGCCAGCGCGCGCAGCCGCTCCGAAAAACCGTTCGCGCTCGTTTCGATGATGCCCTTGAGCGATGCGAGCAAGGCTTCGCGCTGCGCCGACTGCGCGCGTGCCACCTTGACGCGCTCGGCGAGCAAGGCACTGGGCGGGCGGATCGCCGCGCTCAGCCGATCGAGTTCCTGCTGCGCCTGCGCCTGGCGCGTCTCGTGTTGCGCGGCTTCAATGGCGAGCGCGCGGGCGCGATAGTGCTGATAGCCGGCCCACGCGAGCGCAAGCGCGACGATCGCGACCAGCGCCACTCCCATCTCGCGCACGCCGAACACATAGCGCTTACGCAGCAGCAGCGGGTTGGCGAGGTTGATCTGCTGACTCATGGCTGGCTGTCTTCCATCCTGAGTGCCGCGCCGATCGCATGGAAGCAAGGCGACGGCAGCGCATCGACCTCGGGAAACGCCGAGGTATCGAGCGCATTGGCGAACGCCAGCACTTCGACCGGCAGCGCGAGGTTGGCCGCCAGCCCGTCGCGCAGACGGCCGATGTGGCCGGCCGGCAGCAGCAGCAGGCGGTCGACCGGGATACCGCCGAACTGACGGTCGAAGTGGTCGAGGCTGCGCTGGATTTCCAGCGTCAGACGTTCGAGCGCCGCATCGACGTCGCTCTCGAGCAGCGCCTGGCTGACGCCGAGCGTGCGCGCCATGCAAAGTTCGCCATCGAGGGTCAGCGTCAGCAGGCCGCCGGTTTCGACGAAGGCGAAGACCGCGAGAGCCCGCCCGCGGACTTCCAGCCGCGCGACCAGATTGCGCTGTGCAGTTTCGATGATGTCGATGATCGTGAGATGGAGGCCCGCGTTGGTCGCGAGCGTCGTCTCCTCGGCGAGCAAGGCATTGCGCGCAGCCACGGCAAAAATCTGCCTGACATGGCTCAGGTGCTCCGGATGCGGCACGTCGAGCACGTCGATGGTGCCGTCGTTGGCATGGAAATCGAGCATGTCCTGGATCTGCCAGCGCACCGCCGATTTGATTTCCTCGGCCGGGACGTTGGGCGCGTCGAGCAGCCGCATCTTGTAGTCGGACGGCCGCAGCACCAGACTGATCGGGCCGCGACCCGGCAGTTTGGAAAGGGCTTCGTTCCAGTTGTTGTCCTTGACGGGCACGACACCGACGTCGAGCAGCTTGGGCACCGCGGCGCGGCGGTCGACGCGCGCATAGGCGACCCGCCCGGGAAGGCGCAGGTAGGCGGTCAGCCCGTGCTCAGTTTTGCGACGCAGAAAGCGCATGATCGAAGGTCAAAAATTTCCCGAAATTAAACAAACAAGCGGCCGCCGTCAAAGGCTTTCAATACAGCTCACGTACGTAAATCTGGGCCCGGCTGCCGCGATGCAAACCGAAGCTCGCGCGCGCGGTCGGGTTCTGGTCGTAGGCGCCCCCGCTCCACCGACCCTGTAGCCACGACTGGTCCGCGCCGAGCGCCGGGGTCGCTGCGCCACCGACGCAGCCGCTGCCTCCACCGGCGCCGTCGAGGCGCACGGCGAGGTCGACGCTGCCGCTGTTGTCCTGGCCGGGCGCGCTGAACCGCAAATTGCCGCGGCCGGCGTTGAAGCGGCCGGCGAGCGACGCCGAGGTCTCGCACGTGTCGAGATTGCGTCGCCAGGTCGTCAGCGCCACCTGGTTGGCGGCGAGCCGCGTGCAAAAGTCCACCGTATTGCGCGTGAACCCCGCGCCGGTCCAGTGCTGGGTTTCGATCGCGACCGGCAGCGCGAGCAGCTCCGAGCCGTGCGCGTTGCTCACCGCCAGCCGACCGAAGCGCATCTGGTCGCCGGCGTCGAAGACGATGTCAGTGAACACGGCTGGTGTCGCGGTCTCGATGATGCCGTTGCCGGTTAGGCCGCTCTCGGCACTGTCCCGGATACTTAGCGACAGGTTGATGTCCGCGCTGAAGGGTGCCACCGGGAGGCTGCGTGTAAATGCGATGAGGTCGGCGCCATTTGCCGTCAACGTCCCGCGCCCCCCGCCGGTCTCGCTCGCCAGCGGCATCCCGACCAAGCCGGTATCGAGCGTGCCCGTGAGCGCCGCGTAGGTTTGCGTCGCGCCCGAGGCGGCGAGCTTCCATAGCGCGCCGGCATAGTTGAGCGTGACGTCGCCGGCGGCGTTTTTGGCGGTGATCGTCGCCTGCGGCAGCGTCTGATAGCCGAAGGGCTGGCCGACGTAGGTGAAGGAGCGGGTGCCGCAGGTGGTGTCGTTGAAGGTTTTGAAGACCGGCGCGTTGGCGGCGACGAGGTCGAAATGGTCGGGAACGAAGCGGCCGACGCCGAATTCGGCCGACTCGATCGTCATCTCGGCTGGACTGGAGCCGTCGCCAGCGTCGACGGCCGCAAAGCTCACATCGACCAGTTTCATCCTGAACGCGCCGACTTCGGAGTAGGTCGCGTTGAGTGTCGTGACGGCGCCGCTGCCTGAGACCGACGACCAGGCCCCGGTCGCGAGGGCGCCGAGCGTGCAGCCGCTGGCCGGCAGCTCGCAGCCGGTGAGGCTGGCCGCAGGCGCGCCACTGTAGTTGCCCGTGACGGCGGCGCTCGCGTTATGCGCGGTCGCGGCAATGCGGAACGGCCGTCCCGCCTTGTGCACCACGCCACCACTCGCCACGAGGTTGTCGAGCGTGCGCGCGCTGCCGGGGCCCATGCTGTCGGCGTCGCTCACCCTGACGGCGCCGAAGCCTGCCGGCCGGATCGCAAAATTGTCGGTCGAGCAGGCCACGACGGTCGGCGTGCCGGTCGCCGGATAGCTCATACGGATGCGCGCATTGCGCCAGGCGTTGGCTTCACTGATGCCCGTGAACGTCTTGCGGCCCTGATCTGTCGCTGTGAAGCTCAGCGTATTCAATGGGCGGATCAGCGCGTAGCTGCCGCAGCTCGCCGCGGTCGACGCGTCGACCAGTTCGAGCTTCACGTCACCCGTGAAACGGGTTTCGACGGCCGTGGCGGCACTGTTGACCGCGACGATGTCGAGGCCGAATGCGCTCGCCGCGACCTTGGTGCGGATGACGCCATCGATGCTTCCCGCTGGCGTTGCGGTCTCGAAGCCGTTGAAGCCGCTCGGCGTGAGCGGCGGTGCGACGAGACAGGGCCGCGTCTGGTTCATGACGGCGCGCAGTCTGCTTGGTTTGAGCGCGCCGCTGAAGACGCTGACTTCGTCCAGGTTGCCGCTGAATTTGAAACTCGGCCCGCTTTCGGCCGACGCGGCGTTTTCGCCCCCGATCGACGCGGCCCCGGGGTCGATTCCCCAGCTTCCGCTAAAGCTCTGGCTCACGGCCGCGATCTGGACGCCGGCCTGGTTATAGACGTAGAGGCGTTTGACCCCTGCCGAGATTTCGGCGACGGCCGCGACGAAGTACCAGGTGCCGTTCTGGATGAGATCGGGCGTGTCGAGGATGATTGGATTCACCGACCGGGAATAGAAGCGCACCCTCCCCGCTCCGCCATCCCCCAGACTCAAGCCGTAACCGCCGCTATTGTTCTGATCGTCGATGAAAATGCGCTGCCCGCTCTTGCTGCGGTCGGTCGTGCGTATCCACGCGGTGAGCGTGAAATCGGTCGTGAGGTTGGGGAACGCGCCGGGCACCGCGACATAGTCGTTGCTGCCGTCGAAGCTGCCATAGCCGCAGGTCCCGGGGCTGCCCGGAATGGCCGGGCTGGCGAGCGCGGTCGTGGCGCCACTGGCGGCCGTGGCATTGTAATTGCGTCCCGAACTATCTGCGACCTGGCCCACCGCGCCGCTCCACGCCGCTTCGTCCATCCGGTAGCTGGCGATGATGTCGGGCCGCAGCGCGAGCAGGTGAACGAGGCTGGTCGCAGCCTCGCTCGCCATCGCGGTGCGAAGGCCGGTCGCGGCGAGGCCTCCGGCATAGGCCTCGTCGGCAAGCGCTGCGGCGACGCCGTTGGGGCCTGCGCCGCTCGCCGCGTCGCGCCGCTCGCTCATGCCGGCGGGCGGCGTGAAGCTCGCTCCGCCGTGCGCGACGGCGAAAGCCGCGACGAGCTGCACGCCCTCCACGGTCGGCGTGACGGAGTCGCCGGTCGCACGGGTACTGCTCGCGTTGCTGCGTTCCGACCACGCGCTGAGCGGAAAAAACGGATCCACGCCCCGGTAGGCGGTCAGCGTTCCGGTGGCGCGCCTATCCTCGCCGTAATCCCATGTCGCGCTCGTCGGGTTGGTGGCGCCGGCGCGCTTCCAGAAGAGGGCCTGGGTCAGCTCGCCGTTGTCGCGGCGATCGATCAGGGTCCACCCGGCCGGGGCGGTGATGCGCTCGTCCTCGCGCACGACGATCTGCGCGATCAGGATGTCATCCTCGGTGACTCCCGCCGGGTAGGCGAGCGTGATGCGCTCGATGTTGTTGGCCGCCACGACGGCCGAAGTCGAGCCAACGTAGGTGATCGCGCCCGTGGCCGTCCCGCTCGCTACGACAAGAAACGCCGCGACCGCGAGCCGCTGCCCGGCGCGGAGGAGGCGGTCAGCCAGCGTCCTGCTCATTTCGAAAAACTCGCCTGAATCCGGCGCTCGACATAGTCGAGTTCACCGGGCACGCCCGTGCTCGCCGTCGACGTGATCTGGTAGATCGCGACCGGGTCGGCGCCATCGACTTCCAGGGTCCGCGCGCATTCGACGGTGACCCTGAAACCCGCGAGCGTGGCGTCGAGGACCAAGTTCGTCGGCGAGGCCGGGCACGGCGTCGGCGCCGGTTGCAGGGTCTGTGGATCGATGACCTGCCAGGCGGCCCATTCGATCCCGGCCCGCGCCGCTTGGCTCGCGCGCGCGCCCTGGATGTCGAGCGCGCTGCTGATCTGGCTACTGCGCGAGAGCGAGACCATGTAGCCACCGAGCGCCGCGAGCACGACGAGCAGGAAAATCGCCGTCGGCAGCGCGAAGCCGCGCGCGTGGGTGCGGGAACGAGGCTGGCAGTTCATGGCTGGTTGCTGACCTGGGTCGTGGCGTAGAGCCGCACCGATTCGCCGTCGTCGGTCAGCTCCAGCGTCATGCTGACGAGGCCGCCGCGTTCGGTGACGCCGGCCTGGTAGGTGAAGGTGCACGCGCTGACGCCGGTCGCGAGCAGCGCGCGCGGCGTGGCGGCGATGATTCCGGCGAAGGGATCGTAGCCCCAGAAGCGCGTGAGCGTGCCGGCGGCAAGGTTGCATTGATACGCGACGGGCCCGTCGACGACCTGGAAGCGGTTGCCGGGTGAGGCGAGCGGGAACTGGATAGGCGTGATCGCGATGTCGTTGGTGCTAGCGACATTTCCGCCCGTGTAGGTCGTCATGTTGACCCCCGCCCAGGCGTCGGCGCCCGGAATGCCGAGGTTGTAGACGGCGATCCGGTCGCCCGTCCGCATCTCGAGACCGGGGCCGAGCACGTCGAAGCCCGCATCGGTCGTGGTGAAGTCAAGAATGTCGCCGCCGCCCTCTGCACGGTAGCGCCCGCCCGCGCGCGTGCCGAGAAATACGAGCGAGGGCCCGCCCGCGAGCGAGTTGACGCGCACGCTGTTGGGCAAGGCCAGCCGGATGTCGCGCTGCATGCGCCGCAAGGCCGTGTCGGCGGCGTCGACGAGGCCCGCGCGACGGTCCTGCGCGACGTAGCTTTCGATCGGCCCGCGCAGGAACACCGCGACCATCGCCCCGACGACGGCGGTGACCGCCATCACGATGATCATTTCGACCAGCGTGAAGCCGGCGCTGTCAGAGATTGGGCGCATGACGCGTGCGGTAGCCCGAGAGGCTGACCGTCTGGTTGCCCGGGCCGCTGACCGTGACCGTGACCAGCAGCGTTTCTCCGGCCGGGATGCCGTGGAAC
>CBJMYK010000082.1:0-7186 GCA_966433795.1 uncultured Thiobacillus sp.
GGCTTGACGGCCGGCAGAAGCCGCTCGACGCCGCTGGCGACCTCAAGGCACGCAGGATGCAGTTGTCGCGGCTCTTCCCGGCCGCCGAGCTGAAAAAGGCGAATGTCGGCCGGCTCAGCGGCGACGTCGAACTCGCGGGCCGGGGCGATTCGGTCGCGGCGATGCTCGGCAATGCCGACGGCAAGCTCGCGCTGATCGTCGACGGAGGCACCATCAGCCGCTTCATGATGGAGGCCATCAGCCTGCACCTGCTGCAGATGCTGCAGCTCACGCTCACCGGCGACGAGACCATCGCCATCCGCTGTGGCGTGGCGGATTTCGGCGTGCAAGACGGAATCATGCGGCCCCGCACCCTGCTTCTCGACACCGACGTCGTACGCATCGAGGGCCGTGGCGCCATCGATCTCGGAGAGGAAAGACTCGATCTCGAGATCGTGCCCCAGTCCAAGAAATTGCGCATCGCGTCCTTGCGTACGCCGATACACATCGAAGGCCGTTTTGCCAAGCCCGACGTCGGCCTCGACAAGGGCAAGCTCGCGTTGCGCGGCCTCGGCGCGCTCGCGCTCGGCGTCGTCAACCCGGCGCTGGCGCTCGCCCCCCTGATCGAAACCAGCACGGCGGCCGACAGCGCATGCCGCCGCCTGATCGCCGAAGCCAAGCAGTCGCCCTGAGCCCGGCGCGACGCCGACAAAAACGGGAGACCAACAATGGACAACAACACCCCCGCTCCGCCGGCGCACGCTGCCCCGGACACGCCTTGCGCCGAGGACGCACCGGCCGCGCGACTGCCGATCGAAAGCCGTAACGGTCATGGTCCGCTCATCCTGCTGAGCGTGCTGGCGATGGTCTTCGTGCTCGACTGGGCCCAGGCCGTGTTCATCCCGCTGGTGCTGGCGGTCATCATCAGCTACGCGCTCGCCCCGCCTTTGCGCGTGCTGCGCAGGATGCACGTTCCCCAGGTGATCGGCGCGCTCTTGCTGCTGGGGCTCATCGTCGGCGGCGGCGGATCGCTCGCCTATTCGCTCAAGGACGAAGCCGCGGGCATGATCGAAACCCTGCCGCAGGCGGCAAAAAAGCTGCGGCGCACGCTGCAGAAGGAAGTCGGCGGCCTCGAAAGCGGGGCGATCGGCAACGTCCAGGAGGCGGCCAAGCAGATCGAGCGCGCCGCGCGCGAAACCGGGGCGGAGCCGAGCGTGCCGCGCGGGGTCACGCGCGTCCAGATCGAAGAGCGGAGATTCCGCTTCGAGGACTACCTCTGGGACGGAACGCTCGGCGCGCTCTCGGTCGTCAGTCTCGCCGTCATGGTGCTCTTCCTCGCGTTTTTCATGATGATCTCCGGCGACACCTACCGCCGCAAACTGGTCCTGATCTCCGGCCCGGCCTTCAGCCAGAAGAAAATCACGCTGCAGGTGTTGAACGAAATAAGCATCCAGATCCAGCGCTATCTGCTCGTACAGGCGCTCGCGGGAGTGATCGTCGGGGTCGCGACCTGGGCGGCCTTCCGCTGGATCGGCCTTGAGCATGCCGCGTTCTGGGGCGTCGTCGCCGGCGTGCTCAACATCATTCCGTATATCGGCGCGGTCCTGGTCGCGGGCGCTGCCGCGCTGGTGGGCCTGTTGCAGTTCGGAAGCGTCGGCATGGCGTTGACCGTCGGTGGCATCTCGCTCGCCATCAATAGTCTCGAGGGCTACCTCCTGATGCCCTGGCTCACGGGTCGCGCCAACCGCATGAACGCGGTCGTGATCTTCGTCGGCGTGCTGTTCTGGGGCTGGTTGTGGGGGGCGTGGGGCCTGCTGCTGGGCATGCCCATCATGATCGCGATCAAGTCGATCTGCGATCACATCGAGGACTTCAAATCCATCGGCGAACTCCTGGGGGACTGAACGCGGCCCTGAGGACGGCCTGTCCGACGGCGCTTCCTCTCAGCACGACTTCGTCGACTCCTACATCGCAAAGCGCGGCAGGCCGATGGGCGCGAAGTCCCGTCCGCCATAGAGTTCGAGCATGTCGTGCGGACTGTTTTTTTCCCGCGCGTCGAGCCTGGAACGGCACGAAGCGCGGCTAGCGCATGCATTTCGTGTCCGCTCCAAGCGTTATTCCGGCCCTCGCGAGAGGGCGGTTTAGAGCCTGGGTGTTCCAGGTCTGTTTGTTCCATTCGCAATGGCAATTTTAAGGAGCGATCCATGAAGCATATGAAAAAAGCGGCAGTTGGTGTCTTCCTGCTCGGGCAGGCGCTGTCCGGCGCAGCGCTGGCGGCTTCGGTAACGCTGA
Source organism: uncultured Thiobacillus sp. (assembly GCA_966433795.1). Taxonomy (GTDB): domain Bacteria; phylum Pseudomonadota; class Gammaproteobacteria; order Burkholderiales; family Thiobacillaceae; genus Thiobacillus. Next base: position 2,272 of record CBJMYK010000082.1, read on the forward strand.
CCGGCGACACCGTCGACTACACGTTCGACGACGCCTTGCTGGGCCTGTTCGGCACGCCCACCCTGGTTGGCGACACGCTGTCCTTTACGCCGGTTGAATTCCAGGCCGAGTCGCTCAACGGAGCGGGCATCGACCTGACCAACAACACGGTCAACGTCCAGGTGACGGCCCATAGCGGATACACCTTCTCGAGCATCGATATGATCGAGCGCGGCGATTACATGTTGCTCGGCGGCGGCAGCAGCGCCGACGTCGCGGGCCAGGTCCGCGTCTTCGACGTCGCCAACCCGGCCTCGGACGTGACGACCGCCATCGCCCCCGACGCGCCGCTCGATGTCATGAGCAGCGGCGGCACCACCAACTGGACCGCGAGCAACTCGACCGACATTTCCGGCTGGACCGACGCGCAGACGGTCAACGTCACCTGGCAGAACCTGCTGATCGGCGAGACGAGCGCGAATTCTTCGATGGCCTTCGTCGACAAGAAGTACGGCGGCCTGACCGCGACCGTCGCGGCCGTGACGCCGGTGCCCGAGGCGGAGGTCAGCGCGATGATGCTCGCCGGCCTGGGCCTCGTCGGGTGGCAAATCAGCCGTCGCCGTGGTTTGGCAAACCGGGCCTAAGTTTGCGCGCTTGAAGCAAACGGGGCGGGCGCTGCCCGCCCCCCGTCAAACAAATAAGGACATCCCATGACAACCGGAAAATTATTCGCGGCCTTGTTCGTCGCGAGCACGCTCACTCTCACCGGTTGTGCGGTCACGCGCGACCAGTCGACAGTCGGGCAATTCGTCGACGACTCGGCAATCACGACTCAGGTCAAAGCGCGCTTCGCTGAAAGCCCGGTCGTGAGCGCGATGGCGATCAAGGTCAAAACCCTCAACGGCACCGTGCAATTGTCCGGTTTCGCTAAAAACGCCAGCGAGCGCGATGCCGCGGAATCGATCGCGCGCAGCGTCGAGAACGTCAAGGATGTGAAGAACGACATCGTCGTTCAACCCTGAATTTGCGCCTGAAGGCGCCTAATGAGCACGATTGGAAGGAGACAGAATGAACTGGGACATCATCCAAGGGAATTGGAAGCAGGCCAAGGGCAAGCTCAAGGAGCAATGGGGCCAGCTCACCGACGACGACTTCGACAAGATTCAAGGTCAGCGTGACCAGCTTGCTGGCAGAATCCAGGAGCGCTACGGCATCAGCAAGGACGAAGCCGAGAAGCAGATCAACGACTGGCAGACACGCGCCCGCGACGACTGGTTCCATTGAAGCGGAGGCCCGACGCACGGGTCTCGCCTCGTCACAAGAAGGAAAAAGAGGCTGCGTGCAGACGCAGCCTTTGGCGCGCCTGCCGTCCGCAAACGCGGCGTCGCGGGTTTTCCCCGCCCGTGGAATTCGCGTCAGTCACCGTGGCCCTCCGTCGTCATAAAAGCCCTTACAAAAAAGGAACGACCATGAGACTCAAGCATCTGCTGTTCGGCGAGCGTTCCCTGACCAAGGTCGCGGCCCTGTTCGCGAGCAAGGCGCAGGCCGAAAGTGTCGCGCAGGAAGTCAAGCGCGCTGCCCACGTTGACGATGCGCAGGTCTACCTAGTCGGACCGGAAGACGATGCGGCGGCGCCGACGCCCGCGTTTTCCCGCAAGCTCGAGCCCGAGCAGGCTGGGATATGGCATACCATGATTCGCGCGCACCTGGTGATGGGATTCGTCGGCGGCGCCATCGGTGTCTTGATCTGGCTGGGGCTGATGGCGGTCGGCAACCCCGCCGTGAAGAGCACGCCGGGCATGGCCCTCTTCGGGTTCGTTGCTTTCGCCGGCGCGATCGGGCTGCTCCTGGGCGGCCTGCTGACCGCGCGGCCCGATCACAGTCTGGTAATTGCCACGGTGCGGCGCGCGATCCGACAGGGGCGCTGGGCGCTGGTCGTTCACCCCCTGACGCCGCAGCAGCTGCACGCAGCGCTGCACGCCTTGCGAAGTCGCAGTGACCGCGTGGTGCGCAGTCTCTAAGACGACGGCCGCGCCTACGCGACGGCCGACGATGCACGCGACGCAGTCTTTCCCACAGCGTGCTGGCTCGCAGGACGCCATTCAGTAGCCTGCGCTGCGTGACCGCTTGTACTTCCTAAACGCTCTGGCGACCGCAGCGTGGGCCGACGTGGACGCGTGCTTCGATTAAGATTTTCACGATCGACTCGGGAGCCGTCTGAAAGGTTGCGCTCACTGGGCGAGACCCAGCGGTTCGGCCCGTGTAGGTATTCAGGGTGAGAGGCGCGCGCGTAAGTTCACACAGAGGCAAGGTGGAAGCGAGCGCGGGACGCAACGGCTGGAGGCGCAATCCCGTAAGTCCAGGACGCCTCGCCGCAATCGGCGACCCCGCGCCGGCGCGATGCGGGGAAAGCGGGCCGCGTATCCGCATCGTTCCGCGGCCGGTTCCCCACCTACGGATCAGGCCGCGGCCTTTTCCTCGTATCCAGCCATCAGTTCTTCCTTGCGCGCCTGCAGTGCGTCACGCATTTTGACGAGATCGACCTTGGTGGCGCGGGCCTTCGGGAACATCTCGTTGCGCTCCTCCTTGACGTGGTGGTCGATATACTCGCCGAGGACCATCACCTTGGCGTCGTAGAGCGCGTCGCCCGGTTCCATGGCCTGGATCTGCGCGATGAGCTGCTTGGCGCTGTCGTGCTCCACTTCGGCCTCGCTCATCATGAGCTCGTCGCGGATCGCGTTGCGGATGCCGGGGTAGAAGATCTCTTCCTCGATCTGGGCGTGGACCGTCAGTTCGCGGCAGATCTTCTCGGCCAGAACGCGCTTCTTCTCGCGCGTATTGCCGCGCGCTTCGGTCAGTTCTTCGAATTCGCTGAACATCTTCTTGACGGCCTTGTGGTCGGCATCGAGCAGATCGCAGGCGTCTTTCTGTTTTGCTGTGGCCATTTCGTGTCCTTTCGCATCACGGGTTTGAAGGGTTGAGGGCGACTCGACGGGCGCGTGCGCCCTCGGTCGCCGTCTCACTATTTGACGGCCTCGGGCACCACGCTACAAGGGCGATCGGCCCGACTTGCTGTCGGACGACGCCTAAGCCTGACGCGTCGGGGAGAAACCCAGGGTCTTCATCGCGGTGCCGAGGCTGTGGCCCGAGCTGGCGTAGGTCTTCCAGGGGGCGTTGCCGATCGCGAGTCGTGTCTCGACGTTGGCGACCGTCCATTGCGCCGAACTCGCGAGCGCGTCGAGTTCGCTCCACTCGATCGGCACCGACACGCCGAGCCCCGGGCGCGCGCGCGCCGACCAGGCCGCGACCGTGGTCGCGCCGAAGCCGTTGCGCAGGTAGTCGATGAAAATTTTCCCGACCCGGTTTCTCGGCCCGCTTTTCGCCGAGAAGCGCTGTGGCAGCGTCTTCGCCAGATGCTGGACGATCGCCTGCGAAAAATCCTTGACCGTATCCCAATCGTGCAGGCGTTTGAGCGGCACGACGATGTGAAGGCCTTTGCCGCCGCTGGTCTTGAGAAAGGACGAAAGGCCGAGCTGGGAAAGGAATTCGCGCACGAGGTGGGCCGACTCCTGCACCGCGGGCCAGGCGACGCCCTCGCCCGGGTCGAGGTCGAAAGTCATGCGGTCCGGCTTGGCGATGTTGGTCCGACGCGCGTTCCAGGTATGGAATTCGATCACGTTCATCTGCGCCGCAGACAGGAGTCCTACCGGCTGGGCGACTTCGAGCAAGGGCGAATGGCCGGGATCGAGGTCGCGCGCGAGCGCCTTGATGCCGCGCATCTGCGGCGACTCGAGATGTTTCTGGAAGAACAGGGTGCCGCCGACGCCGTCTGGCGCGCGCACCAGCGACACCGGTCGCTCTTTCAGGTGTTCCATCATCAGCGCTGCCACGCGCGCGTAGTAGGCGACGAGCGCGAGCTTGCTGGTGCCGCTCGCGGCGTCGACCACCCGTTCGGGATGCGAGATCTTGAGGTCGGCCGGAAGGCCGGGGGCCGGGGCCGCGGCCGCGGCGACGGGATCCTCGCGCACGACGCTGGTCGCGCGCTTGTCGAGCCTGAGGCCCTGAAAGACCGAGTGGCGGATCCGCCCGCTCTGCGTCCACTCGCCGAAAGACACCTCGGCGACGAGCTCAGGCCGAACCCAGTGGGGTTTTCCCTCTATCGCGGCTTTGTTCGCAAACGGGCTCGCATCCTGCGCGAGCGCGGAGAGCTTTTTCTTGAGTTCGCCGAGCGTGCTGTGATTGAAGCCGGTGCCGACGTTGCCGGCGTAGACGAGCACGCCGTGCACATCGTGGACGCCGAGCAGCAGCGAGCCGATACCGTGACGCGAGCCCCGCGGATCGGTGTAGCCGCCGATCACGAACTCCTGGCGTCGCGTGCATTTGAGCTTGAGCCAGTCGCTCGAGCGCCGCGACACATAGGGCGCGTCGCGGCGCTTGGCGATCACGCCCTCGAGTCCCATTCTGCATGCCGAGGCGAGGATGTCGCGCGGCGCCGCAGAAAAGCTGTCGCTGAAGCGCAGCGCATCGCTCGGCGGCTTGGCGAGTATCTTCGCGAGCAAGGCCTTGCGTGCGTCGAGCGGGACCGCACGCAGATCGTGGCCGTCGTAAAACGGCAGGTCGAAGACGTAGTAGACGATGTTGTCGACCCTTGCCTGGTCGAACGCGTTTTGCAGCGTCTGAAAATCCGGTATCCCCTCGGCGTTCGGCACGACGACTTCGCCGTCGAGCCAGCCCGGCGCAAGGCCGGCTTGCTCCAGCGCCTGCACCAGCGGCGCGAGCTTGCGACTCCAGTCGTTGCCGTTGCGCGTGAACAGTCGCACGGTCTTGTCGATGCGCGCGAGCATGCGGTAGCCGTCGAATTTGACTTCGTAGAGCCACGCGTCGGCGTCGGCCGGGGGTTTGTCGGTGAGTGTGGCGAGCTCCGGCGCCAAGGCCG
>CBJMYK010000083.1:0-7184 GCA_966433795.1 uncultured Thiobacillus sp.
TCTGGGAAAAGCCCGTGCAGCGCTACGTCGACGAGTGCCTCGCCGGCAAGACCGGTCCGCGCGGCAAGGACTTCAACATGCGGTGGGTCGCGTCGATGGTCGCCGAAGTGCACCGCATCCTGACCCGCGGCGGCATTTTCATGTACCCCAAGGACACCAAGGATCCCGCCAAGGCCGGCAAGCTGCGCCTGATGTACGAGGCCAATCCGATGGCCTTCATCGTCGAGCAGGCGGGCGGCGCCGCGACCACCGGCTACCAGCGCATCCTCGACCTTAATCCGGAAGGTCTGCATCAGCGCGTGCCGGTGATTCTCGGCTCGAAGAGCGAAGTCGATACCGTCACGGGCTATCACCACGAAAAAGCGGCCTAAGCCCTTACCGGTCGCATCGATAAAAAGCCGGGCGCAGTCCGGCTTTTTTCTTGTTCGCGCTAAGTGCCCGTCTTGTGCCCGGCGCGCATAAGCCTCGTGCAGGCCTCGGGATCGAGCGGCCGGCTGAGCAGATAGCCCTGCCCCTCGTCGCATTGGTTGGTGCGCAGATAGTCCAGCTGCGCCTCGGTTTCGACTCCTTCGGCCACGACGGTCAGGCCCAGGCTGCGCGCCAGCGCGATGATCGTGCGCACAATCGCCGTGTCGTTCTCGTCTGCCGGAATATCCTGGATGAAGGAGCGATCGATCTTCAGGCAGTGAATCGGGAAGGTCTTGAGGTAACTGAGCGACGAGTAGCCTGTCCCGAAATCGTCGATCGCGATGCGGATGCCGAGCTGCTCGAGGCCGGCGAGGACCTCGGCGGCCGACGCCAGGTTGTCCATGATCAAGGATTCGGTGAGCTCGAGTTCGAGGTCGCCGGGCTCGAGCCCGGCGTCGCTGAGCGCCGCGGCGATTTCATCGGCGAGATCCTTTTGCCGGAATTGACGGGTCGACAGATTGACCGCCATATTGCCGGGGGCGAGGCCGAGATCCTTCCAAGCACGGAGCTGCAGACAGGCGTTGCGCAGCACCCACTGGCCGATCGACAGAATGAGGCCGGTCTGCTCGGCGATCGGGATGAATTCCTGAGGGTTGACCGTGCCAAGCTTCGGAGACTGCCAGCGCAGGAGTGCTTCCCAACCGGTCAGGCGGCCGGTGCTTATTTCCCGCTTGGGTTGGTAATGCAGCGTCAGCTCGTTGCGCGCCAGGGCATGCTTGAGATGAGCCTCCAACAGCACGCGGCGCTCGATCACCTCGGCGAGGTCGCGGCTGAATACGACGAGTCCGCTGCGCCCGCTGACTTTCGCGCTATGGAGCGCCAGATCAGCGTAGCGCATGAGCGTGCTCGCCGATTCGCTGTCGGCGGGACAGGTGACGATGCCGACGCTCGCACTGATCGCCAAGCGGTCGGTGCCGATGTCGAATTCCTGCGCCATGGCATGCAACAGACTCTCGCCGACCGCTTTCGCACGCTCGACGGCGGCGTTCTCGAGCAGGATCACGAACTCGTCGCCGCTGAACCGGGCCAGGAAGCCGGCGTCTCCGAGCTTCTCGCGGATGCGTGCGGCGGCGGCCACGAGCAGCAGATCGCCCTGCTCGTGGCCCAGGGTGTCGTTCACATTCTGCAAATGATCCAGGTCGAGCAGCAGAACCGCGCAGGGGACGTGGTTGCGACGCGCGCGCTGCAGCGACAGATTCAACTGCTCGTTGAAGGCCGTGCGGTTCGGCAGGCCGGTCAGATCATCGTGGGTAAGCATGTGGCGCATGCGCCGGAACGGCAGGCTCACCGCCTCGGCATAGATCGCGCGATACAGGAAGTAGTAGGCGAAGACCTTGTAGCAATGGCCAATGAAATTGGCGGTGCTGCCCACTTTGACGTAGAGCGTGAAAAACAACTCGCCGGCCGCCATCAGCAGCAGGGCCAGGATCAGGCTCTCGAAGTCGCAGTTCGTGATGCGCCCGGGGCGCAGGTAGACCAGGGCCGCGATGAACAGATAAAGACCGATCAGCAGCCATTGGATCGTGACTTTCAGACGCGTAAGGCCCAGGCCCTCGACATACAGATCCGGGACGATATGCGGTGAGCGGAGGAGGATCAGCGACAGTACCGCGACGGGCAGTATCACGGCGATCCAGGCGTAGCGACGAAAGCCCGAACGCGCGGCCGGCGTCTCCGGCAGCAGCACGTAGGCCAGGAGCCCGACGCCGGCGGCAACGCGGCCGGCCAAGGCGAACAGGATGGACTTGTGGGCCGTGTTGGGGCTCACCATGTCCGACATTCCGGCGTAAGAGAGGAAATGCAGCGCATCGAACAGCGCGACCGCCAGAAACGCGCAGCCGAGCGCCATCGAACGACTCGACCGCTCGGCCTGCTGCACACCATGGCCGGTAAAGAAGATGAGCGCCGCGACGACGACCGCAAATATTTCCATCAGGGAATGCGCGGCGAGGAAGTCGGCCTGCGGGACCACCCATTGATTCATCGGACTCGCTTGCCAAAGCAACAGGGGCAAAACCAAGGCCAACAACACGAGACCGGCACGGCGGTGCGCGTCTTTTCCTAGCAATTGCATCAAAGGGGGCGTCCTCTCTCTTGATTGGAGGGTTGCGAATAACCATAAAAGCGAACGAAGGTTTGCGGTCCGCGGCGGTCGAACGCGAACGGCGATCGAAAGCCATTCCCTGCGCCCGAACCGCGCCAGAATGACCTTACGGCAACACATGGGGTGTACTTGAATCGCCTGCCGGGCGTCGCCCGCGGGCGGGGCCCGTGCTCGAGGCCGCTATAGTGTACGAAGCAGGGCGAAAAGGGGTGTTTGCTCGATTGAGGCAGATTACAATGGGAGTGCAATCATGGAAACCGTCAACCTCACCAATCACTTCCTGATCGCCATGCCGGGCATGGTCGATCCCAACTTCAATGGCACGCTGACCTACATCTGCGACCATAGCGATCAGGGGGCGCTCGGCGTGGTCGTCAACCGCCCCATCGACCTCGATTTGTCGACGCTTTTCGAACAAATCGGGCTGTCGCTGCCCGAAGGCCTGCGCGGCGAAATCGTGTATTTCGGCGGCCCGGTGCAGACCGAACGCGGATTCGTGCTGCACACACCGCCTCTCACCTTCAGTTCCACGCTCACCGTCAACGATGCCGTCAGCCTCACGACTTCGAAGGATGTGCTGGAGGCCGTGAGCCAAGGCGCGGGTCCGGAGAAGTTCATCGTCTCGCTGGGCTATGCGGGCTGGTCCGCCGGGCAGTTGGAAGACGAACTCAAACAGAACGCCTGGCTATCGGTCGCCGCCGACCCCCAGGTGATATTCGACCTGGCCCCCGAAGAACGCCTGCCCGCGGCGATGAAGCTCCTCGGGATCGACTTCGCCAGCCTCTCGGACGAAGCCGGACACGCTTGAGTTATGCAGAGACCCACGGCGCGGTGCTGGCCTTCGATCTCGGCCTGAAGCGCACCGGCGTCGCCTCAGGGGAACTGGCCATCGGAATTGCGCACCCGCTTACCGTCATCCAGGCGGAGTCGACCGCTGCGCGCATGGCCGCGATCGCCAAGCTTGTCGCCGAATGGCAGCCGGCGCTGCTCGTGCTCGGCCTGCCGACTCGCGCAGACGGCAGCGAAAACGATATGACGCGGGTCGCCCGGAATTTCGCGCGCAGATTAGAATCGCACTTCAATCTGCCAGTTTTTCTCGTCGACGAACGTCTTACCAGCACGGCGGCCGAATCGGAACTCCACGCCCAAGGCATCCACGGCAAGAAGAACAAGGCACTGACCGACGCGGTCGCCGCGCAACTCATCCTGCAGGGTTTTTTTGATGCACGCCTCACTGCCTGACGCCAACACCCTGATCGCGAGGCTCGCCGAGAGCGTCGCGCCGACGTTCGCGGCGGAAACGGTAATCGTCGGCATCCACAGCGGCGGCGTCTGGGTCGCCGAGCGGCTCCATGCGCTGCTCAAGTGCGCGACGCCGGTCGGGGCGCTCGACATCTCCTTCTACCGCGACGATTTCTCGCGCATCGGACTGCATCCCCAGGTGAAGCCGTCGAATCTGCCCTTCGACCTCGAAAACCGCGACATCCTGCTCGTCGACGACGTGCTGCACACCGGCCGCACCGTGCGCGCCGCGATGAACGAACTCTTCGACTACGGCAGGCCCGCTTCGATCCGCCTGGCGGTGCTGGTCGACCGGGGCGGCCGCGAACTGCCGATCCGACCGGATTTCACTGGTCTCACGCTCGACGTCCCCCCGCATCAGAACATCAATCTTTCACGCCTCGACGACGGTCACCTCACGCTCAGCCTTGCATGAATCTACAACTCACGCCGGACGGCAGGCTGCGCCACCTGCTGACGCTCGACGGCCTGCCGCGGGCGACCTTGACGCATATCCTCGACACCGCCGAGTCCTTCATGGACGTCGGCGAACGGGAAGTAAAGAAAGTCCCGCTGTTGCGCGGCAAGTCGATCTTCAACTTGTTCTTTGAGCCGTCGACACGCACGCGCACGACCTTCGAGATCGCGGCCAAGCGGCTGTCAGCCGACGTCGTCAACCTCAATATCGCGACCTCGAGCCAGACCAAGGGCGAGGCGATTCTCGATACCGTCGACAACCTCGCGGCGATGCACGCCGACATGTTCATCGTTCGTCATTCGCAATCCGGCGCCGCGCATTTCATCGCACGCCACGTCGCGCCGCATATTTCGGTCGTCAACGCCGGCGACGGGCGCCATGCCCACCCGACGCAGGGCCTGCTCGACATGTTCACGATCCGGCGCTTCAAGGGGGAATTCCACAACCTGACTGTCGCCATCGTCGGCGACGTCCTGCATTCGCGCGTCGCGCGCTCGCAGATCCACGCCCTGACCACACTCGGCGTTCCGGAAGTGCGTGTGATCGGACCCAAGACGCTGCTGCCGACCGGGGTCGAGCAGATGGGTGTGCGGGTATTCCACAACATGGAGGCCGGATTGGCGGGCTGCGACGTGGTCATCATGCTGCGCCTGCAAAACGAGCGGATGAAAGGCGCACGGCTTCCGTCCGCCCAGGAATACTTCAAGTTCTTCGGACTCACGCCGGAAAAACTAGCACTCGCCAAACCGGAGGCCATCGTCATGCACCCGGGACCGATGAACCGCGGCGTCGAAATCGCGTCCGAAGTCGCCGACGGCCCGCAATCGGTGATCCTGCCGCAGGTCACTTACGGAATCGCCGTGCGCATGGCGGTCATGGCCTTGCTAGCCGGGGGAGCGGCATCGTGAGCCGCGCGGGGCAGGTCGCGTCCGAGCGCACGCAATCGATCGACGGCAGGAACCTTTGACAGTCACACCTATGAAGATACACATCAAGAACGGCCGCGTCGTCGACCCGGCGAACGGCCGCGACGAGATCGGCGACATCTTCATCGCTGCAGGCAGGATCGTTGCGAACGGCACCTCCCCCTTCCACGCCAACCGCACGATCGACGCGACCGGACTGGTCGTCTGTCCGGGTCTCGTCGACCTGTCGGTGCGGCTACGCGAGCCGGGCTTCGAATACAAGGCGACGCTCGAATCGGAAATGCTCGCGGCGGCGGCGGGCGGCGTGACCTCGCTCGCCTGTCCGCCGGACACCGATCCGCCGCTCGACGAGCCAGGGCTCGTCGAGATGCTCAAGTTCCGGGCAAAGAACCTTCCGGGCCCGCGCGTCTATCCTGTCGGCGCGCTGACGCAGAAGCTCGAAGGCAAACTGCTCACGGAAATGGCCGAGCTGACCGAGGCCGGCTGCTGCGCCTTCACCCAGGCCGATGCACCGCTGACCGACACGCTGGTCCTGCTGCGCGCGATGGAATACGCCGCAACCTTCGGTTTCAGTCTGTGGCTACGTCCCCAGGACGTCATGCTCGCGCGCGGCGGCGTCGCCCACGATGGCGCGGTCGCCTCACGCCTCGGCTTGCCGGGAATCCCGGCACTCGCCGAGACGGTCGCCCTAGCAAGCATTCTGCAACTGACGCAGGAAACCGGGGCACGCGTTCACCTCGCGCGTCTGTCGACGCGCGAGGGAATTGCGATGGTGCAGGCCGCTAAGGCGCAGGGCCTCGCAGTGACCTGTGACGTCGCCAGCACCCACGTCCATCTGTCGGAAAACGATCTCGTCGGCTTCGATTCGCACCTGCACCTGGTTCCGCCGCTTAGAGGCCTACGCGACCGCGACGCGATCCGCGAAGCCTTGCGCGACGGCGCGATCGACGCCTTGTGCTCCGACCATACCCCGGTCGACGAGGACGAAAAGCAGGTACCTTTCGGCGAGTCCGCGCCGGGCGCGTCCGGCGTCGAGCTGCTATTGCCCTTGACCTTGAAGTGGGCACGCGAGATGAATGTGCCGCTGGCGCGCGCGCTCGCGCTGATCACGAGCGAGCCCGCGCGGATTCTCGGCGTCCCCGGCGGCGACTTGGCGGTCGGCAAGAGCGCGGACGTCTGCATTTTCGACGAGCACGCGGAATGGGTCGTCACGCCGAAGACCCTCGCGAGCCAGGGCGATAACACGCCCTTCCTCAACCATCCGATGCAAGGCCGGGTGCGCTACACGCTGATCGACGGGCATATCGATTTTGAGTCATCGCGTTAACGTACTTCCCCGCAGTGCGCTCGGGCTTTCGAGCTTGCTTCGCCTGCCCTTCCCGCAACTGCTCATCACCCTTTTCGCCGGCGCGGCCGCGGTCGCGGGTTTTGCGCCGTTCGGCCTATGGCCTCTTCCGCTGCTGAGCCTTGCCCTCCTCTTCGTCGTGCTCGAGCGCGCGACCTCGGCGCGGTCCGGCTTCTTGCTCGGCCTGGCCTGGGGACTGGGCTTTTTTCTGGCCGGCGTCAGCTGGGTGTTCGTGAGTCTCTCCGTATACGGCGGCATGTCGACATGGCTCGCCGCCTTGGCGACCTTTCTGTTCTGTGTGTTTCTCGCGCTCTTTCCGGCCGCCGTCGGCGCCTTGCAAGCCCGCTGGCCACTCAGGCCGGGCGCGCGGGTCCTGGTTCTGATCCCCGCATTGTGGGCGACGACCGAGTGGGTGCGCGGCTGGATTTTCACGGGCTTTCCGTGGCTCGTCGTCGGCTATTCCCAGGTCCCCGCCAGCCCGCTGGCGGGCTATGCGCCGCTCGTCGGCGTTTACGGCGTGTCCTTCGCGCTCGCACTGATCGCCGCCTTGCTCGCCTGGATGCTGACGCCGCGGCTGCAATT
>CBJMYK010000084.1:0-7167 GCA_966433795.1 uncultured Thiobacillus sp.
TGGCGACCAGCAGGATCACTGCGGCGAGTTCGAAGGCGTAGACGTAGTCGGTATACAGCAATCGCCCGAGTTCCTTGGTGTTGCTGTAGTCGGCCGGTTGCGGCGCGGGCACGGCGATCACGTCGAGGCCGAAATGGCGTCCCCCGAGAATCAGCGCCATCTCGATCATCAGCAGCACGGCCACGACCCCCGCGAGCGGCAGGTAGTTCCAGAACCCCTCGCGCAGCTGGTCGAGATTGATGTCGAGCATCATCACGACGAAGAGGAAGAGCACCATGACCGCGCCGACATAGACCAGCACCAGCGTGATTGCGAGAAATTCGGCTTCGAGCAAGAGCCACAGGCCAGCCGCGGTGAAGAAGGCAAGAACCAGGAACAGCGCCGCGTGCACAGGATTGCGCGCGGTGATCACGCGCAGGCCGGCGAACACCAGAACGGCGGCAAAGAAGTAGAAGATCGCGGTCGTATAGGTCATTTTTATAAGAATGCGGCGCGCGGTTAGCGGTACTGGGCGTCGGCAGCGCGGTCCTTCGCAATCTGCTCCTCGTACTGATCGCCGATGGCGAGCAACATGGACTTGGTATAGATCAGATCCCCGCGCTTCTCGCCATGGTATTCGAGGATGCGGGTCTCGACGATGGAATCGACCGGACAGGATTCTTCACAGAATCCGCAGAAGATGCATTTCGTGAGGTCGATGTCGTAGCGCGTGGTGCGGCGCGTGCCGTCTGCGCGCTGCTCGGAGTCGATCGTGATCGCGAGCGCCGGGCACACCGCCTCGCACAGCTTGCATGCGATGCAGCGCTCCTCGCCGTTGGGATAGCGCCGCAGCGCGTGGAGGCCGCGGAAACGGGGCGACTGCGGGGTTTTTTCCTCGGGAAACTGTACCGTCACCTTGCGCGCGAAGAGGTGCCGCCCGGTCAGCATCATGCCGCGCAGAAGCTCGACGAGGAACAGGCTGCCGAAGAAATGGGTGATCCGTCTCATCGGGCGCTCAATGGAAAAGGTGACCGTAGGGCGTCTGCATCATGCCGCCGACGAAGACGATCCAGACGATGGTGATGGGGATGAAGACCTTCCAGCCGAGGCGCATGATCTGGTCGTAGCGATAGCGCGGGAAGGTCGCGCGGAACCACAGGAAGAGGAACAGCACGAATCCGGTCTTCAGCAGCCACCAGACGATGCCGTCCGGAAGGAAGGCGACCGGCGACAGCCAGCCGCCGAGGAACATGAGCGTGGTCAGCGCGGCGACCAGGATCATGTTCGCGTATTCCGCGAGAAAGAACACGGCGAAAGCCATGCCCGAGTATTCGACGTGGAAGCCCGCGACGATTTCGGATTCGCCCTCGGCGACGTCGAACGGCGCGCGATTGGTCTCCGCGACCCCCGCGACGAGGTAGACGATGAACAGCGGGAACAGCGGCCACAGGTACCAGTGCTGGATGCCGCCCGCCTGCCCCTGCACGATCGCGCTGAGATTGAGCGACTGCGACGCCATCAATACGCCGACCAGCGCGAAACCCATGGCGATCTCGTAGGAGACGATCTGCGCCGCGGAGCGCATCGCGCCGAGAAAAGCGTATTTGGAGTTGGACGCCCAACCCGCGATGATCACGCCATACACACCCATCGACGTGATCGCCATCACGTAGAGAAGGCCGGCGTTGATGTCGGCGAGGACGAGGCCGTCGCTGAACGGAATGACGGCCCAGGCCGCGAGCGCCGGGGCGATGGCGAGGATCGGACCAAGGATGAAGAGCGCGCGATTGGCGCCGGAAGGAATGATGATCTCCTTCATCAGCAACTTCACGGCGTCGGCGATCGGCTGCAGCAGGCCCTGGAAGCCGACGCGGTTGGGCCCGATCCGGACCTGCATCCAGCCGATGACCTTGCGCTCGGCATAGGTCAGATAGGCGACACCGAGCATGAGCGGCACGACGAGCGCCATGATCTTGACCAGCGTCCACGCGACGGTCTGTATCGTCTCCCAATCCATCCCGGCCTCCACGATCCCCGACTCCATCAGACCGACTCCGCTATGATCGGCCCGAACATCGGGCCCAGTCCTGCCGTGAGGGGATGGCCGCTCGGGATGCGCACGCAATTATCGGGCAGCAGGTCGTCGCGCTGAACCTTGAGCGTCAGCGCCGATGCTGTCTGGCGCACCGAAACGCGCCCGTTTTCCTCGAGGCCGAGTCGCGCGATCAGTCGGCTGTGCATGCGGGCGACCGGCAAGGCCCCGTCCTGCGTCATCTGCAGCGAGGACGCGCGACGCACGACTGCGTCGGTCTGGTAAATCGGCACCTCGGCGACGCGTTCGAGGTGTTCGCTGGGCGGGGCCGGCGCCACTTCGACGCCGCTGACGCTATTGTTGAGGAAGGCCTGGACCGAGCCGATCGGCGTCTCGCCCAGGGCGTCCCGCAAGACTTCCTTGGAATCGGCATGATCGAAACCCGCGAGCCCGAGCAGGTTGCCAAGCACACGGAGCACCTTCCACGCCGGCCGCGTCTCGGCAAGCGGCTTGACGACGGCGGCGAAGCTTTGCACCCGGCCCTCGGTGTTGACGAAGGTGCCCGAAGTCTCGGTCCACGGCGCGATCGGGAGCAACACGTCCGCGTAATCGAGCGACTTGCCCTTGTACGGTGACATCACGACGACGAAGTCCGCGGCATTGATGCTCGCCATGGCCGTCACCGGGTCGTGGGTGTCGAGTTCGGCTTCGACTCCGAGAAGCAGATACGCGCGCAAGGGCTTCGCGAGCATTTCCTGTGCGTTGAGCCCCACGATGGCCGGCCTGCCAAGTGGACCGCGCCCGGGAATCGCGCCGACCGCTACCGCCCCGACGCTGTTCGCCGCTTCGCCCAGGACACCGAAACTGGCGCCGGCAAGCGTGGCGGCTTCCTGCGCCAACGCATGAATCTGCGAGTAAGCCGGATGATGCTGCGCCATGTTGCCAAGGAACACCGCCCGGGTCTCCCCGCCGGCGAGGCTCGCCGCCACCTTGCGTGCGACCTCGTCGACGACGCCGTGAGCCGCAATCTTCGGCACCGCCAGATTTTTCAGTCCGGCCAGGGCGACGCATACCCCGGCCAGCGCAGCGGCAAGTTGCGAGGGTGCGACGATCCGCTTAGCGTGGACCTTGCCGAGGAATTCGTCGTCCGCGGCGTTGATCAGGTTGAGTTCCCCGTACCATCGCACCGCCTCACGTATGCGGTGGGCCATCAGCGGATGGTCCTTGCGCAGATTGGAGCCGACGACCAGCATGCGGTCGAGCCGCGACATGTAGGTCACCGGCATGCCCAGCCAGAAACCGCCCTCAGCCTTTGCGTCGAGCGCAAAGTCCGATTGCCGCAGGCGATGGTCGATATTGCCGCTGCCCAGTCCGCGCATGAGTTTTTGCAGCAGAAAAAGCTCTTCCGCCGGCCGATACGGCGTCGACAGCGCGCCGATCTGCTCGGGCGGAACGGCCTTCAGGGTGTCGGCGACGAATTGCAGCGCGGTCTGCCAGTCGGTTTCGATCCACTGGCCGTTCTGCTTGATCATCGGCCAGGTCAGACGCTCGGCCGTGTTCAACCCCTCGTAGGAAAAGCGGTCGCGGTCGGCGAGCCAGCATTCGTTGACGTCCTCGTTGTCGCGCGGGACGACACGCATGACCTTGTTGTTCTTGACGTGGACCTCGAGATTGGAGCCGAGGCTGTCGTGCGGGCTGATCGACGGCCGGCGCGACAACTCCCATGGCCGGGCGGTATAGCGGAACGGCTTGCTGGTTAGCGCACCGACCGGACACAGGTCGATGACATTGCCCGACAGTTCGGAGGCGACCTGGCCTTCGAGGAAGGGCATGACCTCGGTGTGCTCGCCCCGCCCGGGCATGCCGAGCTCCATCATTCCGGCGATTTCCTGGCCGAAACGAACGCAGCGGCTGCAATGGATGCAGCGCGTCATGTCGGTGGCGATGAGCGGCCCGAGGTTCTTGTCGCGCACCACGCGCTTGATCTCCTGATAGCGCGACGACGAGCCACCATAGCCGACGGCCAGATCCTGCAAGGTGCACTCGCCGCCCTGGTCGCAAATCGGGCAGTCGAGGGGGTGATTGATGAGCAGGAACTCCATCACGCCTTTTTGCGCGTTGATCGCGTACTCGGAGCGGGTGTGGACCTTCATGCCATCGGTCACCGGCGTGGCGCAGGCAGGCAGCGGTTTCGGCGCTTTTTCGACCTGAACGAGGCACATGCGGCAATTCGCAGCGATCGAGAGCTTCTTGTGGTAGCAGAAATGCGGAATCGTGATACCCGCCTGGTTCGCGGCGTCCATGATGGTGTCGCCGCTTTCGACCTGCAGCGCGCGTCCATCGATTTCGATATTGAGTGTAGCCATCGTCGTACCGTCAGACCATGCAGCGCTTGTGTTCGATGTGGTGCTCGAACTCGTGGCCGAAATGTTTGAGGAAGCTTTGCACGGGCATCGCGGCCGCGTCACCGAGCGCACAAATCGTGTGACCGCCGATCTGGCCCGCGACACTGTTCAGAAGGTCCATGTCTTCCGGTCGTCCCTGCCCGTTTTCGATGCGATGGATCACGCGATACATCCACCCCGTCCCCTCGCGGCACGGTGTGCACTGGCCGCACGATTCCTCGTAGTAGAAATAGGACAGCCGCTCGAGGGCGCGCACCATGCAAACGGTTTCGTCCATCACGATGACGGCGCCAGAGCCGAGCATCGAACCCGCCTTGGCGATGGAATCGAAGTCCATCGTCGTCTCCATCATGATGTGCCCCGGCAACACCGGCGCCGAGGATCCGCCGGGAATCACGGCCTTGAGGCTGTGGCCGTCGCGCACGCCGCCGGCCATCGCTAGAAGTTCGGTGAACGGCGTGCCGAGCGGCACCTCGTAATTGCCGGGCTTGTTGACGTGGCCTGATACCGAGAAAAGCTTGGGGCCACCGTTGTTCGGTTTGCCCAGTTCGAGAAAAGCCTGGCCGCCGTGCTGCATGATCCACGGCACGCTCGCCAGCGTCTCCGTGTTGTTGATCGTGGTCGGCTTGCCGTAAAGACCGAAGCTCGCCGGAAACGGCGGCTTGAAGCGCGGCTGGCCTTTCTTGCCTTCGATCGACTCGAGCAGGGCGGTCTCTTCGCCGCAGATATACGCGCCGTAACCGTGATGGGCGTGCAGATCGAAGCTGAACTCGGTTCCGAACAAGTTGGCCCCGAGGTAGCCGGCTTGTCGTGCTTCCTCGAGCGCACGCTCGAAAGTCCGATAGATTTCGAAGATCTCGCCGTGGATATAGTTGTAACCGACGCGCGCGCCGAGCACGTAGCCGGCAATCGCCATGCCTTCGATCAACTGGTGCGGGTTGTAGCGCAGGATGTCGCGGTCCTTGAAGGTGCCCGGCTCGCCTTCGTCGCTGTTGCATACGATGTACTTGTCGCCGGGAAATGCGCGCGGCATGAAGCTCCACTTGAGCCCGGTCGGAAAACCCGCCCCGCCGCGTCCTCGCAGCGCACTGGTCTTGATCTCCGCGATGATGTCGTCGCCGGAGACGCCCTCGCTGACGATACGACGCAGCGCCTGATATCCGCCGTTGGCGACGTACGTCGCGAGCGATGCCGGGTCGTCGAATCCCAGCGTCCAACTGCAGACCTGCGGCGTCGGCGTGAGGAGGCTCATTTCAACTTGTCCAGCAACTCGTCGACCTTTTCTGTCGTGAGGTGTGTGTGCATGGCGTGATTGTTGTGCAGGCACATCGGCGCATCGCCGCATGCGCCCATGCACTCGCCTTCCTTCAAGGTGTAGCGCCCGTCCTCGGTCGTTTCGCCGAAGCCGATACCCAGCTTTGCCTTGAGGTGCGCCGCGATCTCGCCGGCTCCCATCAAGGCGCAAGGAAGATTGGTGCAAACCGTGATCTTGTGCCGTCCGACCGGCTGCGTGTCGTACATGTTGTAGAAGGTCGCCACCTCGTAGGCGGCGATAGGCGGCATCTGCAGGTAGTCGGCGACGTAGTCGATCAGCTCGGGCTTGAGCCAGCCCTTCTCGGCCTGCGCAATCCGCAGCGCGGCCATCACCGCGGACTGTTTCTGGTCGGCGGGGTATTTGGCAACTTCGGCGTCTATCAGGGCGAGCGCCTCGACGCTCAGCCCGACCTTGTCTTTCACTTCCTGATCGGCCATCAGCGATCAATCTCCCCGAAAACGATATCCTGCGTGCCGATGATCGCGACGACGTCTGCAATCATGTGACCACGGCTCATCTCGTCCAGCGCCTCGAGATGTGCAAAACCCGGCGCGCGAATTTTCATGCGGTAAGGCTTGTTCGCACCGTCGGATACCAGATAGATGCCGAACTCACCCTTGGGGTGTTCGACCGCCGCGTAGGCCTCTCCGGCGGGCACGTGCATGCCCTCGGTGAAGAGCTTGAAGTGGTGGATCAGCTCTTCCATGTTCTGCTTCATGTCGACCCGCGGCGGCGGGGCGACCTTGTGGTTGTCGATCATGATCGGGCCGGGGTTCTTGCGCAGCCAGTCGATGCATTGCCGGACGATGCGATTGGCCTGCCGCATTTCCTCGATGCGAACCAGATAGCGGTCATAGCAGTCGCCATTGGTACCGACCGGAATGTCGAAATCCATGTGCTCGTACACCTCGTACGGCTGCTTTTTGCGCAGATCCCATTCAACCCCGGAGCCGCGCAGCATCGGGCCGGTGAAGCCCAGCGCCAGCGCCCGCTCGGGCGAGACCACGCCGATCCCCACGGTGCGCTGCTTCCAGATCCGGTTGTCGGTCAAAAGCGTTTCGTACTCGTCGACGTAAGCCGGGAAACGGTCTGTGAAATCCTCGATGAAGTCGAGCAGCGACCCCTGTCGGCTCGCGTTCATCGACTTCATCGTCGCCTCGTTGCGCGTGTGCTGCGCCTGGTATTGCGGCATTCGGTCGGGCAGGTCGCGGTACACGCCACCCGGGCGGTAATAGGCCGCATGCATGCGCGCACCGGACACCGCCTCGTAGCAGTCCATGAGGTCTTCCCGCTCGCGGAAGGCGTACAGAAACACGGTCATCGCGCCGACGTCGAGCGCATGGGCACCGAGCCACAGCAGGTGATTGAGGATGCGCGTGATCTCGTCGAACATCACGCGGATGTATTGGGCGCGCTCGGGTACCTCGATGCCGAGC
>CBJMYK010000085.1:0-7145 GCA_966433795.1 uncultured Thiobacillus sp.
CGTTGTCGAGCACCTCGCGCATGTTGTCGACGCCGGTGTTCGACGCCGCGTCGAGCTCGAGCAGGTCGACGAAGCGCCCGGCGTCGATCTGGGTGCACGCCGAGCAGGTGCCGCAGGGCGTCGCGGTGACCCCGCTTTCGCAATTGAGACACTTGGCGAGTATCCGTGCCAGCGTGGTCTTGCCGACGCCGCGCGTGCCCGTCAGCAGATAGGCGTGATGCAGTCGCCCCTGGGTCAGCGCGTTGGAGAGCGCCTGCACCACGTGCTCCTGGCCCTTGAGGTCGGCGAATGCACGCGGCCGCCATTTGCGCGCGAGCGCAACTGCGGGGGAAGCGGAATCGCCGAAGAGATCAATCATGAACGTGAGGGGTGGCTGGGACCATTCCTGGCTGCATTCGGGCGGAGACGAGGCGGAGCGCCGCAGACAGTACACCGAGTACGGCTCGACGCGAGGACACCGTGTCCGTTCGAATGCAGCCAGGAATGGCGAGCCAGAACCCCGGCACTGGCGTCGGTCGCTGTGGCTGCTTCCTTCCGGACCTGACCCGATTCACGACTTAGCCATGCGGGGAGGCCCGCCACCCGCATTTTAACCCCGAAGCGCCCTTATTCCTCATCGGCCGGCGCAGCCAGCCGGCGTTTTTTCACCGCGTCGGCAAGCGTGCGCAGCAAGGGAACGGTGTCGTCCCAGCCGATGCAGGCGTCGGTGATCGACTTGGCGTATTCGAGCGACTGGCCCGGGATGAGATCCTGGCGGCCCGGGTTGACATGACTTTCGACCATCGCCCCGATGATGCGGGCATCGCCCGCCGCGACCTGCCCGGCGACGTCGGCGGCGACGTCGATCTGGCGCTGATACTGCTTGCTCGAATTGGCATGCGAGAAATCGATCATCAGTTGCTGCCTGAGGCCTGCCGCTGCCAGTTCGCCGCACGCGAGATCGACGCTCGCCGCGTCGTAGTTGGGTGCCTTGCCGCCGCGCAGGATGACGTGGGCATCCTCGTTGCCGGAAGTGCTGAAGACGCCGACGTGACCCGATTTCGTGACCGAGATGAAATGATGGCGCGCCGCCGCGGCCTTGATCGCGTCGACCGCGATCCTCAAACTGCCGTCGGTGCCGTTCTTGAAGCCGACCGGACAGGACAGACCCGACGCGAGCTGACGATGCGACTGCGACTCGGTCGTGCGCGCACCGATCGCGCCCCAGCTCACGAGGTCGGCGATGTACTGCGGCGAAATCAGGTCGAGGAACTCGGTCGCACAGGGCAGCCCGATTTCGTTGATCTCGAGCAGCAGTTTGCGCGCGAGGCGCAGGCCCTCGTTGATATCGAAGCTCTCGTCGAGATGGGGATCGTTGATGAGACCTTTCCAGCCGACCGTCGTGCGCGGCTTCTCGAAGTACACGCGCATCACGACGATGAGTTCGTGGGCCAGTTCGTCCGCGAGCGGTTTGAGCCTGCGCGCGTAGTCGAGCGCGGCCTTGGGATCGTGGATGGAGCAGGGGCCGACAACGACGAACATGCGGTCGTCGGCACCGCGCAGCACGTCGTGGATGGCGCCCCGCGCCCGCGCGACGTGCGCGTGAACGGCTTCGCTCGCGCGCAGCTCGCGCATGATCTGCATCGGGGCGAGCAGCTCGCCGCTTTGCTCGATGCGGGTGTCGTCGGTTCGGGTGGCAGACATGTTTCAGGCTCCGTTCGTTTTGTTTACCCGCGGCGGCTCGGCATACAAAAAAAACCGCCAGCGGGCTGGCGGTTTCGTGAAGGCCGTGCTGGTTCGCTTCAGCGCCTCCCGACCGCCCAGGGCGTGGGATAAAAGCGGCTAAAAAAGAACTTCTCGGCACGAATCATGCATCGCAGTCTACCAAAAGCCGGCTGCCGTGGCCAACCGCGTCGCAGCTGCCGGATTCACGTCACAACCGTCACAAAGGGCGCACTCTGAACAGCGCGTCGACTCGAGGGCCGGGAACATGGATAACGGAATGGACAACCGGGATGGGGCCCAGGACTTGCGGCGCGACCGCCGCTTTCAGGTATCCCAGGCAGCGCTCATCACGCGGTCTGGAGGTCCCGATATCGCGTGCGAGATTCGCGATTTTTGTCTTGGAGGCATGTTCCTCAAATTCAGCGATCCCGATGCGGCGCTGGCATCGCTCGCCCAGGCGTCCGACGCCGAGGTCGGGATCGCGTTCACGCCAGCCTCGATCAACATCGCCCAGACCTTTCACGTCCCGGCGCGAGTCAGACGCGTGAGCCCGCTCGGCGTCGGCGTCGCCTTCGTCCGCCAGCCGGTCGAGGCGCTGCGCGCATTGCAAAAACTGCGCATGGCCGACCACCGCCAAAAACTCGCGACGCAGTCGCCATCCGACGCGAACCCGCGCTTGCGCGAGATCGGCGCGACCCTGTTGCGCGAAACACTGCTGCAGGCGCACGACCAGGTCACGCGCATGCTGGGCGACCATCTGGCCGCCGCCGCCGTTCACGCGTCGACCATCAACGAGCACAGCCAGTTGCTGAGCGCTCCGCATGAGTTTTCCAGTCGCGCGATCGCGGTCCAGACGCGCTTCGTCGAGCAGGTGATCGGCGCACTCAACCCGGGGCGCCCGGTTCAAACCCAGGCAACTCGGCAGACCGAGGGCGACCTCGCGCTCGTGGACGAGTTCGACTTCGAGGACTGGCTCGCCATGTCGAGCGAAGCGACAAGGCTCGAGGAGCAGTTCGAGGAGCAACTCGCGGACATCGAACCGCGCGTCGGGCAGCTCTACGCGTTCGCCTGCGACCACGGCAACAATCCGTTCGGCCCGGCCGTCATCGGTCACGCCTATCGCGCGGCGCTGCAGGACATTCCGGTGCCGGCCCGCGCACGCCAGGTCGCTTACGGCGTGCTGCGCGAGGTGCTGGCCGAGCAACTTCCGCTGCTCTATGCCGAAGTGCTGGCCCTGCTGCCGGTGTCGCACGTCGAGGCGCGGCGCGCGCACGCCGTCCGCAATCCGCCGCCCCCGCCCGCGCAGTCGTCGACCCCGCCCGCGGGGCCGGCTCAACACACGCTCGGCCGGCTTGCCGGCTCGCTGCTGGACTTTTTCCGCGGCGACGCAAACATCGATTTACCCGCCAGCGGCGCGGGCTCCGACGGGTACTTCACAGCGGCGCGCGCGGCATCTTCCGCGCTGCCGGCCGCGGCTTCGAATCCGGCAGCCGGCGCGGTAGGGGCGACGCCCTCGCCCGCGAACTTGCCGGTACTGCAGCGCCTGGCTTCGGCCGGCGCCCTGCCCACGGCCGAAACCGACGCGATGCAGCGCTCGGTCGAGATGTTCGGTGCGCTCTTCGACACCGTGCACGCCGAAAAATCGCTCGGCGCGGGCATGCGGCCGTTCTTCCACCAGTTGGAGACGAGCCTCATCAAACTGGCGATGTCGGATCCCCAATTCCTCGCCTCGCCGGCCCATCCCGCGCACAAGGTGCTCAATACGCTCGACCGGATCAGTATGGTCGCGGGCGATGACGGCAAGATCACCGACCCGCGTCTGACACGCTTGATGAACCGCTGGACGGAGCGCATCAATGCCGAGGCGGATAAGAATCCAGGGGTGTTCGACGAAGCGCGTACCCAACTCGAACGGGTCGTCAAACCGCTTCTCAGCGAACGCTCCGCACGTATATTTCGTCTGCAGGAAATGTGCGAAGGCCGGCAAAGCGCCGAGGTTGCGAAGCAGCGCATCGTGCGCGAGCTGCTCGCGCGCCTGGACGCGCACGAGGTTCCCGCCGTGGTGATCGAGCTGCTGAACGGCGGCTGGCGCAATGTGCTCCTGATCGCCGAGCTTCGCCACGGCGTCGATAGCGAAGACGCCCGCGACGCCTGGCAGGTGGTGCAGCGGCTCTGCGAATGGCTCGATCCTGATCGAACCGAACAGCCGGCTGCGCGTGAGATCCAGACCCTGCTGCAGCGCGTCGACCAGGCGCTCATTCAGGTCTGCGCCGACAAGTTCGCCCAGGACCGCATCGTCGACCAGCTCGCGACCGCGCTGTTCGACGAAGACAAGTCGCGGCATCCCCGAACGTCGTTGGCCGCCCGCCTCTCCGATGCAGCGTGCGAGCCGCTGTCCGCGGTGCAGGACGGCCTCGCCGAGCGGCTGCGGGTGGGCGACTGGCTGCAGTTCAAGGGCTTCGACGCGCCGCTCAACCTGATCTGGATAGGCGACCAACCCCCGGTCTATGTCTTTGCCAACTACCGCGGCGTCAAGAAACTCGACCTCAAACGCTCGGATCTGCTGCAAGCGCTCGAAGACGGCACGGCGTATTGGGCTGCGGATCTCGAACTGCCGCTGATGGACCGCTCCTACAGCGCGATGATCCAGAAAATGCAGCGCGACCTGCTGTGGAAGGCCTCGCACGACGCGACAACCGGACTCGCCAACCGCAAGAGCTTCTTCCGTTCGATCCGCCGCGACTGGCTGCGCAACCACGCCGACGAAAGCGGCTACGCGATCGCTGTGATCCGACTCGAAATCAGCAAGCCGGAAGGTGGAACCGCGGCCGCACACGTCTGCGCAACGATCCTGCAGGAGTTCGCGCGGCAGTTGCCCGCCCAGCTGCCGCCGGGCGCGCTGCTCGCGCGCGCCGGAGAATCCGGGATCGCGTTCCGGATCAAGGCCGTGGACGGCGCCGCAGCGCAGGCCGACACCGAGCGCCTGCTGCCACTCGCCGGCTCCACGCGGGAAATCGACGGCGTGCGCTATGGCATCGAGGCGTGGGCCGGACTGATGTGGGCGCCCGACTGTCTCGATCCCGAAGCGTATTACGACAACGCCAACGCGGCCTGCTCGCGCGCCCGCGAATCGGGCGCGGCGCTCGTCGTCTACGACGGCACGGCCGGCGACAGCGGCGTGCTGGCACTCGCGCATTGGGCGCACGAACTCACCGACATCCTCGCGCACAACCAACTGAGTCTGAATTGCCAGCCCGTCGTTGCGCTCGGCGAAGCCACGCGGTCAACGCTCTATTACGAGGTCCTGCTGCATCCGACGACCCGCAGCGAACGCAACATCGCGACGGGCGAACTGATCAGCGTCGCCGAGCGTCTGCAGCGCATCACCGAGATCGACCGCTGGGTCGTCCGGCACGTCCTGCAGTGGATGCGCGCGCATGCCGACACGGTCGACGGGATCGGCGGCCTATCGATCAAGCTCTCGGGCCAATCGGTCAGCAATCCGCTGTTTCTCAAGCTGTTGCTCGCCGACCTGTCACGCGGCGACCTGCCGGGCGAAAAACTGATTTTCGAGATCAGCGAAGCTGATGCCGTCGAGGGTCACGCCCAGACGCAGTTGTTCATACGTCAACTGCAACGGTATGGTTGCCGCTTCATGCTCGACGATTTCGGGGTGGGGAGCAGTTCCTACACCAGCCTGAAGGGCATGCGGCTCGATTACCTGAAGATCGACCGCGCACTCGTGCGCGAGGTCTCCACCAGCATGATCGACGAGGCACTCGTGAGGTCGATCCTTGAAACCGCGGGTTTTCTGGGGATCAAGACCGTGGCGGGGTTTGTCGAGGATGCGGAAACGCTCGCCAAGTTACGGGAGATGGGGGTTGAGTGTGTACAGGGGTATTTGATTGGGGAGCCGAGGGCGCTGGAGACGCTCGCGTGAAGCTGGCCGTTGCTGCGTCCGGTGGGCATATGGTCCGACACGCGTTTTTGCTAGTTAGGCGCGAACCGCATCTAACGGTCGAAGCTTTCGCAGAACTACTGGCCGTTGGCCGGGGGTAGCACGGTTGCCCACTTTTCTTGTCTCGCTAAGAACAGTGACCAAAAGAAGGCCCGACTTCCCCGAAGTCCCGAAAATCGAGCCTGCCGGTCGGGCGGCCAAGAACTCGCGCCGCCTAGCTGTTTTTAATCTGCTTGTTGTGAGCGGGCTCAAACACCTTCACCGCTGATCCGTCCGGCAGGCTCGATTTTCGGCGGGGATGCGAGGGGAAGAAAGCCCCAATCAACGATCACGATGACACGGCAGAACACGCGGGCTGCGGCGTGTATCCGGTGCAGCCCTATCCCACCCCTTATCGGCCCCTGCTCTGCGATGCCGCGCCACCGCACCCACGCCAAGCAAGCCAAAACCAAACAGCCATGCCGCTCCGGGTTCCGGAATGGCGCTGACATAAAAGGCTTGCGTCGTGCCGTAGGGTGGATCGCCGTCGAAATAATATGAGCCTTGTGAATAAACCAGCCCGCGCATATCCGATGCGTCAAAGCCGGTCATCACGATCGACGCCCCGGTGTTCGCGTAATCCAGCTGCAGCAGATTGAGCTGCGCGTCGATCTGGCAACCCTCAGCCAGACAGATGAGGGGAATTTCTCCAGACAGGTTGCCCGCGTCGTAATCGCCATAGCCGGGGTCGGCCATAGTTCGATAAGCGCTGCCGCCCAGCAAATCAGTGCTGGTCATGTACAAGGACAAATCGCCATCCTGGTCGATATAGCTTCCCGGTACGGGGGTCACCTTATCAAGGAACAAGGTGACGGCATGCTGGGCTTCGGCGGCGTTGTAGCTCGCCGCAACCTGCATCCACAAATAGCCGCCGAAAATGCTGGTCTGAGCGCCCTCGCTATCGCTCTCGCCCGACGGCGGCACCAACGCATAACGCATGAGCCAGTCTTGCTTACCTGTCGACGGGTCGATCATCGCAAAGGCACTTGCAGAACCGGAACTGTATGCATCGCCTAGACCGACCACACAATTGCCTGCCCCGATGCAGGACTGGATCGACGCTGGAAGCTCGGAAAGGGTTATTGCCTCAGCCGTGTAAGGGAATGTGGACAAACTCAAAAACAAGACAGACGCTACCGGAAATGCACGCATGATCTCTCCTCCTCAGGTTGTTATGCGTTTTCTTGTTCTCCGGGCGCACCTCTGGCGGGTGCGCCTCGCTGCCTGTTCTTTTTAGACCGTGTTAGGCCGTTCCGCCAACCGTTAACCCATCAATGCGCAACGTCGGCTGTCCCACGCCGACCGGGACGCTCTGCCCTTCCTTGCCACACGTCCCCACGCCCGAATCCATCTCCATGTCGTTGCCGATCATGCTCACACGCGTCAGCGCGTCAGGGCCGTTGCCGACCACCGTCAGCACGTTGTCGGGCGTGATGATGGTCGT
>CBJMYK010000086.1:0-6968 GCA_966433795.1 uncultured Thiobacillus sp.
TCCTGGTCGAAGAAGAACTTCGCGTCGGCCAGCCGTGGGCGGACCACCCGCTCGCTGCCGCCGATGACGGCCGAGGCGTCCGCCGGCGAAATGTTGGAGACGATCAGGAAGCGGTTGGTGAGCTTGCCGGCCGCGTCGAGCAGCGGGAAATATTTCTGGTTCGCCTTCATCGTCAGGATCAGGCATTCCTGCGGCACGCCGAGGAAGGCTTCCTCGAACTGGCCGACCAGCACATTGGGGCGCTCGACCAGCGCGGTGACTTCGTCCACCAGCGCCTCGTCCTCGATCGGCACCAGGCCCAGGGGCGCGGCGGCGGCCTGCAACTGGCGCACGATTTCGGCTCGGCGTTCGGCGAAACGCGCGATCACCGCCCCCTCGCCCTTCAACTGCTCCGCATAACGATCGGCGTGTTCGACGCTGACAGCTGCGGTCGCAGCCTCGAAACGATGACCATGGGTGACACGCCCGGCCTCGAGGCCGAGGATGCGGATCGGCACGACCTCGGCACCATGGAGCGCGACCAGGCCATGCGCCGGGCGTACGAAACTGACGCTGCTCCAGCCGTCCCCCAGTTGGTAACTCATGCGTTTCGGGATGGGCAGGCGCTCCAGGGCTTCCCAGAGGGCCTTTTGCAGACCCAGCGTAAGACTGATACCCGGCTCGACCGCGTCCAGAAACAGCGCGTCGTTCTTGCCGTCCGGCGCACGGCGCAAGGCCGCGACCGCTGACCCGTCGGCGCCGAGCGCCGCCAAACGCTTCAGCAGCGCCGGCGTCGCCTTGCCGTCCGTGTCGAGGCCGACGCTCACCGGCATCAGCTTGGTCGATACCGGCCTGTCCGCGCCGCGCGCCCGCACGCCGGTGACGTGCGCGGCGAGGCGGCGCGGCGAAGCGAAGTCGGTCACCGCGGCGCCCGCGTCGGCCAGTCCCTGGGAAACCAGGCCCTCGGCCAGCGCCACGGCAAAAGTCTCGCCCAGCTTTTTCAGCGCCTTGGGCGGCAGTTCCTCGACGAAGAGTTCTACGAGCAGGTTTGCGGTGGTCATGCTGCGGCCGCCTTCTTTTCGGTCTGTTTTTCGATGTTCGCCAGCACCTCCTCGGCCCAGGCTTTGGGGGCCATAGGGAAGCCGAGCCGCGCGCGGCTGTCGAGGTAGCTCTTCGCCACCGCGCGGGCGAGGTTGCGAATGCGGCCGATGTAGGCGGCGCGCTCGGTCACCGAAATGGCGCCGCGTGCGTCGAGCAGATTGAAGGTATGTGCAGCTTTCAGGACCTGCTCGTAGGCCGGCAGCGCGAGCTGCGCGATCATCAATTGCTGCGCCTTTTTTTCGTGTGCGGAAAAAGCGGTGAGCAGGAATTCGACGTCGCTGTGCTCGAAGTTATAGGTCGACTGTTCGACCTCGTTCTGGTGGTAGACGTCGCGGTAGCTCAGCCCCTCGGTCCAGGTCAGGTCGTAGACGCTCTCCACGCCCTGGAGGTACATCGCGAGGCGCTCGAGGCCGTAGGTGATTTCGCCGGTGATCGGTTTGCAGTCGATGCCGCCGACCTGCTGGAAATAGGTGAACTGGGTCACTTCCATGCCGTTGAGCCACACCTCCCAGCCGAGCCCCCAGGCACCGAGCGTAGGGTTCTCCCAGTCGTCCTCGACAAAGCGCACGTCGTTCTTCTTGAGGTCGAAGCCGAGCGCTTCGAGCGAGCCCAGGTACAGATCGAGGATGTCCGCGGGCGCGGGCTTGAGGACCACCTGGAACTGGTAGTAATGCTGTAGACGATTGGGGTTGTCGCCGTAGCGGCCATCCTTGGGGCGGCGGCTCGGCTGCACGTAGGCGGCTTTCCACGGCTCGGGGCCGAGCGCGCGCAGGAAGGTCGCGGTGTGCGAAGTACCCGCCCCGACTTCCATGTCGTAGGGCTGCAACAGCGCGCATCCGCGCTCGCCCCAGTAACGCTGGAGGGTGAGAATGATGTCCTGAAAGGTGGGTTTCACAGGGGATACGGGCTTTTCGGGAAAGCCGCATTTTAACGTGCTTGCCAGGCGTTTCTAAGGGCGCCCGGAAAAGTCCCGCCCGATATCCCGACAAGGCGACGACGGGGCGCTAAGCCGCCTGCGCGCCGCGCTTCGCCTCAGATGCCGGCATACCATTCGTAGCCGCGATCTTCCCAGTAGCCACCCTTGCCGCCTGCGATGGCGTCGAGGCGGTCGACGAGTTCTATGCGCATGACGTATTTCGCCATCTTGTAGCCCAGCTGGCGTTCGACCCGCACACGAACCGGGGCGCCGTTCTTGATCGGCAAAGGCTGATCGTTGAGCTCGTAAGCCAGCAGGGTCTGCACGTGCCAGGCGTCCTCCATGTCGATGCTCTCGTAGTAGCGCGTTCCCGATTCGTCCATCGGATCGGCACAGTAGAACACGACGTACCGTGCCGAGGGCCGCGGCATGACGCCCTCGAGCACGCGCGCGAGCGGCGCGCCCTTCCATTTGCCGATCGCGCTCCAGCCTTCGACGCAGTCGTGGCGCGTGATCTGGGTGCGGCTCGGCAAGTCCTTCAGTTCGTCGAGCGAGTAGCTGCGCGGGCGTTCGACCAGGCCGCCGACCTGCAGCCGGTAGTCGGCAAAACCTTTTGCCGCGAGGGCCTGATAGCCCGGATCGGCAGGATTGCTGGTGCCGTTGCTGCGAAAATAGGGCGACAGATCCGCCTCCGTGAACTCCTGCGCCATGGCCTTGCGCGTGAGCAGCAGGCGTTGCGCACCGAAACTCAGTTTCTCGGCGCTGCCGAGGACCTCGGAGAACCACTCGCTGCGCGAGAGCCGCTCGCACCCGGCCAGCAGCAGCGTGCCGCCGGCTGCGAGCGCGCGCTGCAAAAAACGGCGGCGACCGTCTCCCGGCTCACTCATTTCTGTCTCCCGTCAGGCGATAGCGCCCCGTTATCATCGCGCGCAGGCTGTTCCAGAAGCCGCTGACCGCGACTTCGAACACATGGATGAAGGCGAATGCGACGAGCATCCAGGCGAGCACGAAATGCAGCGTACGCGCCGACTGACGCCCGCCGAAGACGTCGACCCAGCCGGGTGAAAGTGCGTTGAGCCCGGGCGACATGGCCCAGCCC
The DNA here is from genome assembly GCA_966433795.1 of uncultured Thiobacillus sp. Lineage (GTDB taxonomy): Bacteria > Pseudomonadota > Gammaproteobacteria > Burkholderiales > Thiobacillaceae > Thiobacillus. The sequence goes on from CBJMYK010000086.1 coordinate 3,096, forward strand.
ATCACGACCAGCAGGGGGAAGAGGATGAATAACACGCACAGATAGGCCAGCTTCTGCAGGACGTTGTAGCGCAGCGCCGCCTTCCCGCGCGCGTGCCGGAACAGCAGGTGGTCCTTGACCGACCGCCCGAACGAACGCCAATCGCTGCGATCCGGCAAAAGGTCGCGCGTCAGGTGCCCGCTGAAGACCGCGTAGGCAAGATACGCGAGGCCGTTGACGACGAGCACCCAGGCGAAAAACAAATGCCAGCGCCGCCCCATCGCGAGCCACTGCTCGCCGGGGAGCGTGATCCACGCCGGAAAACCGCGCACTGCCGGCGCGCCCTCGGCGTCTGCCGACACACCGAGCACGCCGGTCGTCTCGAACTCGCGACCGAAAATTCGCGTCACGCCGACCGGATTGCCTCGGGCGTCGAGACGTGCGCCGATGCGCAGAATCGGCGTTTCCCCATCGTAGGAGGACTTTCCCCAGTTAAGCGCCGGGAAGGCGTTGAATATCTGCAGCCCGCTCATCAAGAGCACGATGAAAGCGAGCGCGTTGATCCAGTGCATGACGCGGATCGGCCAGGCATGGCGCCGATACCAGATCGTTTCGGCGTCCACCGGCGCGGCGGCTATCGGCATTGCAATCCCTCGGAAATTTGGTGCGCCTGCGCCAGTGCAGCATAGGCGAGTCGGCACCCGAACCCAAGCGCGCAGCGTGGCTTAGGTCTGCGCCTCGAGCGCCTCGATCTGTTCGGACAACTGCAACCACCTCTCCTCCTCGCGCTCGAGTTCGTCGTTGATCTGCTGAAGCCGGCTCGCCTCGTGCGCGATCTCCTCGAGCGCGAGGGTTCCGGCGAGCCGCGCCTCGAGCGCCGCCTTTTGCGCGTGCAGCGCGGCGAGGCTCTGGTCGAGTTTCTCGAGCGACTGTTTGAGCGGCCTGAGTTTGCCCGCAGGCGCGGCGCGTTTCGCTGGCGCTGCGGGCGGACTGGGCTGCGGCGTCTCCGCCGCTTTGTCTGCCGCCTTCAGGCTTTCGCGCAGACGTTTGCCTTCCTCGAGCAGGTAGCGCTGGTAATCGTCCAGATCGCCGTTGAAAGGCTCGACGCCGCCCCGCGTGACGAGCCAGAACTCGTCGCACACCGAGCGCAGCAAGGCGCGGTCGTGGCTGACCAGCATCAGCGTGCCTTCGAACTCGTTCAAGGCCATCGCGAGCGCCTCGCGCGTGGCGAGGTCGAGATGGTTGGTCGGTTCGTCGAGCAGCAAGAGATTCGGGCGCTGCCAGACGATCATGCACAACACGAGACGCGCCTTCTCGCCACCGCTCATGGTGCCGACAGCCTGCTTGACCATGTCGCCACTGAAATTGAAAGTGCCGAGAAAATTGCGCAGATCCTGCTCGCGGCTGCTGAACTGGCCAGCGCCGCCGTTGGCGATGGTGTCACGGGCCAACCTTATCATGTGCTCGAGCGGCGTGTCGCCCGGGCGCAGCACGTCGAGTTCCTGCTGCGCGAAATAGCCGATATTGAGTCCCTTGCCCTCGGTCACCGTGCCGGCGACCACCGGCAGCGTACGGGCGATGGTCTTCACGAGCGTCGATTTGCCCTGGCCGTTGGCACCGAGGATGCCGATGCGCTGGCCGGCGAAAACCGACTTGCTGACGTGCTGGACGATCACGGTCGGCGGCGTGCCGGCCGGCGCCCCGTCGGGCGGCGGGTAGCCGAAGCTCGCGTCGTCGATCGTGAGCATCGGGTTGGGCAGGTTCTGCGGTTCCTGGAATTCGAACGAGAACTCGGCGTCGGCCAGAAGCGGCGCCAGTCGTTCCATGCGGTCGAGCGCCTTGACCCGGCTTTGCGCCTGCTTGGCCTTGCTCGCCTTGGCCTTGAAGCGGTCGATGAATTTCTTCAGATGCGCGATCTTTTCCTGCTGGCGGGCATAGGCCGCCTGCTGCAAGGCCATCTGCTCCGCGCGCATGTCCTCGAAGGTGCTGTAGTGACCGCCGTAGCGGGTCAGCCGGCCGTTTTCGATGTGCAGCGTCACGTCGGTGACGGCGTCCAGAAATTCGCGGTCATGGCTGATGACCAGCAGCGTGCCGCTGTATTTTTTCAGCCAGGCCTCCAGCCATACCAGCGCGTCGAGGTCGAGGTGGTTGGTGGGTTCGTCGAGCAGCAGCAGGTCGGACGGGCACATCAGCGCGCGGGCGAGCTGCAGCCGCATGCGCCAGCCGCCCGAAAAACTGTTGACCGGCTGGTCGAGCTCGCGCACCTGGAAGCCGAGGCCGAGAATCAAGGCCTGGGCCCGCGACTGCGCGTCGTGCGCGCCCGCGTCGTGCAGCGCCATGTAGGCATGTGCCATGCGCTCGCCGTCGTCGCTCGCTTCGGCCGCCGCCACCTCGGCCTGTGCCGCCGCCAATTGGGTGTCTCCGGCAATGACGAAATCGGTCGCCGGCGCGTCGGTCTCGGGCATGTCCTGCGCGACTTGCGCCAAGCGCCACTGCGGCGGCACCGAGAAGTCACCCTTGTCTTCGTGCAGCGAGCCGTTCAGGAGCGCGAACAGGCTCGATTTGCCGGCGCCGTTGCGGCCGACGAGCCCGACCTTTTCGCCCGGATTGATAGCGACCGAGGCGTCGTCGAGCAGTATTTTCGCGCCGCGCCGCAGGCTCAGATTCTTGAGAATGATCATGCAAGATGCGCCGCGCCGCAGCCCGTCGCCCCAGTGGAAAGCCGAATTCTACCCTGCCCCGCAGCGGCGCCCGGCGAGGGTCCGTCCACGGCTGTCAAAGCTCGGACGGCGGATGACGGTTTTCCGTCAACGCGCGCATCAACGCGCGACTCGCGCCCTCCGATGCTCCTGCAAGACGATGTTTTCTTGACGGTTTTTCGTACCAAGCGCGGCGCCCCCGGCTGGCACAGGCATTGCAAAGCCTTAAGCAACAGCGCAAACAGGAGCACCTCATGAAACTGCAATTCGGCCAAAACCAACTCGTGCTCGAAATCAGCAAGGCACCTTTTGCCTGGTTCCACGGACATACCGAACGCATGAGCCTGACCAGCCTGTCGCTCATGTTCGTTCAGTTTTCGCTCTTCGCCCGCCAGCCGGCAGCCCGATGCAACTGAGCAAAGGCACGCGCGTGAGCCTTAGCCTGTCCGCCTCGCCGTTGGCTTTCTTCAGCGGCAGCACCTGCCGCATGTCGATGTTCAGCCTCACCGTGCTGTTCGTCGAGCTGCGGATCCTGCGTCGCAGCGCGTCGCACTGCCCTTCCTAACGGCGAATTTCGAGCACCGCCTCGAGTCCGCCGGTCTCACGGTTGGCGAGCGATATCTTCCACCCGTTGGTCGCCGCGAGTTGCCGGACGATCGCCAAACCGAGGCCGGTTCCCCCGGTCGCCTCCGAGCGCGATGCCTCGAGCCGGTAGAACGGCCTGAACACCTTCTCCAACTGATCTTCCGGAATCCCCGGCCCGGCGTCGCGCACGGTCACCCGCGCCAGCCGCTCGACGCATTCGAGTTCCAGCTCGACCGGCGCGCCCTTGCCATAACGCTGTGCGTTCTGGATCAGGTTCGACACGATCTGGCGTAGCGCAAGACGCCCGGCCTCGACGGTGCAAGGCGCCGCCGCGAAGCCGGAGAGGCCCGCGTCGGTGGCGACCTCTTCGAGCAGGACGGCGAGATCGAAGCGTGTTTTGGCCTCGGCCTGCGTGGTGCGCGCCAGCTCGAGATAACCCGTGATCAGCTTGTTCATGTCCGCCAGATCGGCGACCGCGCGGTCGATCCGCATCGGGCTCGGCGCGGCGCGCAGCATTTCGAGATGGAGCTGCAGCCGGGTCATCGGGGTGCGAAGGTCGTGGGAAATGCCGGCGAGCAGGGTCGTGCGGTTATCATGGGGTTCGCGGACC
>CBJMYK010000087.1:0-6755 GCA_966433795.1 uncultured Thiobacillus sp.
AGCGCCCGACTACCGAGCGCACGCGGATGTTCCCCGACAGTCCGGCGATGCCGGGCCTGAGCGCGCAGACGCCACGGATGACGAGATCGATCCGGACGCCGGCCCGGCTCGCGGCGTAGAGCGCGGCGATGACCTGCGGCTCGACCAGCGCGTTCATCTTGGCGACGATCGCGGCGGGCTTGCCGGCAGCGGCGAATCCGGCCTCGCGGTTGATCGCGGCGATGACTTCGCTGTGCAGCGTGAACGGCGACTGCCACAGGCGTTTGAGCTTGCCGGCCTTGCCGAGCCCGGTGATCTGGGTGAAGAGGCTGGCGACGTCGGCGCTGATCGCCTCATCGGCCGTGAGCAGCCCGAAGTCGGTATAGAGCCGCGCCGTGCGCGCATGGTAGTTGCCGGTGCCGAGATGGACGTAGCGATGAAGCTTTCCCTGCTCGCGGCGCACGACGAGCGCGAGCTTGGCATGGGTCTTGTGGCCGACGACGCCATAGATCACGTGGGCTCCGACCTCCTCGAGCTTGGCGGCCCAGTTGATGTTGGCCTCCTCGTCGAAGCGCGCCATCAGTTCGACGACGACCGTGACTTCCTTGCCCGACTGCGCGGCGCGGATCAGGGCCTGCATGAGTTGCGAGTCGGTGCCGGTGCGGTAGACGGTCTGCCGGATCGCGACGACGTTGGGATCGGCGGCGGCCTGTTCGATGAAATCGATGACCGGCTGGAAGGATTCGAAGGGGTGGTGCAGCAGGACGTCGTTCTTGCGGATGTGCGCGAAGATGTCGTCCTGCTTGGCGAGCCGTGCGGGCAGGGCGGGGACGAAAGGCACGAACTTGAGGTCGGGGCGCTCGACCCAGTCCGGCACCTGCATGAGCCGCACCAGATTTACCGGACCGCGTTCCTGGTAGAGGTCGTCGGGGTCGAGCTCGAATTGCCCGAGCAGGAAGGCCGCCATCTCCGGCGAGCAGTTGTCGGCGACCTCGAGGCGCACCGCCGCGCCGAACTGGCGTTGCGGCAGCTCACCCTGTAGCGCCTGACGCAGGTTCTTGTTTTCCTCTTCGTCGACGAAGAGGTCGGAGTTGCGGGTGACCCGGAATTGGTAGCAGCCGAGCACGGTCATGCCGGCGAACAGTTCGCCGACGTGGGCATGCAGGATCGACGAGAGGAAGACGAAGCCATACTCCGAGCCCGCGATCTCGGCCGGGAGGCGGATCACGCGCGGCAGCGAGCGCGGCGCCTGAACCACGGCGGCACCCGAATTACGGCCGAAGGCGTCGCGTCCCGACAACTCGACTGCGAAGTTGAGGCTCTTGTTGAGCACGCGCGGAAAGGGATGCGAGGGATCGAGCCCGACCGGTGTCAGCACCGGCATGAGTTCGTTGAAGAAGTAGTCGCGTATCCACGCGGCCTGCGCGGCGTCCCATTGCGTGCGGCGGATGAAGTGGATGCCGCGCGCGGCGAGCTGCGGGATGATGTCTTCGTTGAAGAGTTCGTACTGCCTGGCGACCAGCATATGCGCTGCGTCCGACACCGCACGAAATTGTTGGCGCGGCGTCATGCCATCGGGCGAACTGCGCGTCGAATCGGCGCGGATGCGCTCCTTGAGCCCGGCGACCCGTACCTCGAAGAATTCGTCGAGATTGCTCGACACGATGCACAGAAAGCGCAGCCGCTCGAGCAATGGCACCGTCGCGTCCTCGGCCTGGGCAAGCACCCGGCGCTGGAAGGCGAGAATACCGAGTTCGCGGTTGATGAGCGTGTCGGGGCTGGGGAGGGTCATGGTCCGGTCTTTAGGGTGTGCTTCAATGATAAGCCTCGACGTTTATCGTGACACGGAGTTCATGGACCCCGCCCATCCACTCGAAATCGAGCTCAAGCTGGCTTTGCCGCCGGGCCAGGTCGAGGCGTTCCGCAAGAAAATGGCGCGGCGGCGCGCCGCGAAGGGCACGCGCAGCGTGCCGCAGCAGCAGACGCTCGTCACCCGGTATTTCGACACCCCCGACTTCGCACTGAGCGCGCTCGGCGTGGCGCTGCGCGTCCGGCAGGTCGGCCAGGACTGGCTGCAGACCTTGAAGACCGCGGCGGCGTCGCAGGGCGGGCTGTCGCGGCGGGTCGAATACGAGATGCCGGTCGAGGGCGATTTTCCTGACTGGGCACGATTTCCCCCCGAGGCGCGCGAGTTCGTACCGGAGGCGCTGCGTGCGCGCCTGCGTCCGGTGTTCGAAACGCGTTTCGATCGTACTGCGTGGCAGATCGCCGGAAAAAACGGCGCCCGCATCGAAGTCGCGCTCGACATCGGCGCTATCCGCGTACCGCAGGATCAGTCGCCTGACGCAAAGATCCTCGCCGGCGAGCGCACCGTACCGCTGTGTGAGGTCGAGCTCGAACTCGAGGCCGGCGAGCCTGATGCGCTCTTCGCGCTCGCCCTCGAATGGGCCGAGGCGTTTGATTGCCTGCCGCTCGACGCGAGCAAGGCGGCGCGGGGCATTGCGCTCGCGCGCGCTGAGCCGCCGGCTGCAGTGCGAGCGCGAACGCTCGCGCTCGACGCAGGCATGCGTGTCGAAGAAGGGTTCGCCGCGGCCTGCCAAGCCTGCCTCGAGCAATTCCAGGCGAACCTGCATGGCGTGTTCGAGTCGGACGATATCGAATATCTGCATCAGGCGCGGGTCGCGCTGCGTCGGTTACGCGCGGCGCTGCGGCTGTACCGCAGGGCCTGCATGCTGCCCGGCGACCTCACCGAGGCCCTGCGCCGGATTACTGCGGCGCTCGCGCCGGCGCGCGACTGGGATGTGCTGTGCGGCGAGACGCTGCCCGCCATCGCCGCACATTTCCCCGACGCCGCCTGGCACCAAGGCGTCGCGTTGCTGGAAACACGTCGTGCCGAGGTCAGGACCCGGATGCGCTCGGTGCTGCACGACGCCCGGCCGGGACTCTGGCTGCTCGCGATGCAGCGCTGGCTGTTGCGGCAGGGCTGGCGGGCCGACGAGGCGGGGCAGACCGCGCCCTCCCCGCGGCGCGACATCCAGCGCGCTCGGCTGAAACCCTGGGCGCGCCGCGCGCTCGACAGGGGCCAGCGCAGGATCGTGCGCAGGGCTCGCAAATTCGGCCAGGCGTCGGCGGCGGAGCGCCACGCCTTGCGCATCGCGATCAAACGCCAGCGCTATGCAGCCGAGTTCTTCGAAACCCTGTTCGAAGGCGCCCGCAAGCGCCACGGGCGTCGCCAGGCCCGCTATCTCGCGGCGCTGCGGACGGCGCAGGACAGCTTGGGCCGGGCGAACGACGCGCGCGTGGCGGCGCAGTCGCTGCACGATGTCGACGCCGGGCCGGGCGGGACGTTCGCGCTCGGCTGGCTCGCCGCCGAGCGGGCGGGTGCAAGCGCCGGACGGAGCGCGCGGCCGGTACGGGCAGTGCTGAAAGCAAAAACCTACTGGTAGGTCCCGCGGTCGCATTCGGGAACAGCTGAAACCTCGACGCGCGCGACCAGGATTGATGATCGAAGTATTGGGAGGAGACCCGATGGAACTCATTTTGTGGCGTCACGCCGATGCCGAAGATTCGACCCCCGACATGAGCCGCGCGCTGACCAGCCGCGGACGCAAGCAGGCCGCGCGCATGGCCGACTGGCTCAACCCGCGGCTGCCGCAGGACATCCATGTCCTCGTCAGCCCGGCCACGCGCGCGATACAGACCGCGCAGGCGCTCGGTCGCTACTACGATCAGCTGCCTGCGCTCGCGCCTGGCGCCAGCGTCGACGACGTTCTGACAGCCGCGGGCTGGCCGGACGGGGCGTATCCGGTGCTGATCGTCGGCCATCAGCCGACGCTTGGGCAGGTGGCGCTTCATCTGCTGGCCGGGCAGGAGGGCGACGTCGCGATGCGCAAGGGCGGAATCTGGTGGTTTCAGAACCGCGAGCGCGAAGGGCAGTTGCAGGTGGTATTGCGCGCAGTCGCGAGTCCGGACTGGCTTTGAGCCTCGCCCGGCGGACGTGCCCCCGGCGCCGCCGGATTGAGGGGAAGTGCAGCCATTTCGCTGCCGCTTCAATATAATCGCCGTGTGAATACCCGCCCGATCCCGCAGGACGCCGCCACACCCCAGTCGCCGCCGATCGCCACATCCGACTCGGCGCCGAACGCCGGCAGGTCTGACGCGGCGCCGAACACCCCGATGCCGAGGAGGTGCGCGCAGTGCCGGCTTGGCTGAGCAGTCTGCGCGACTTGATCGCAGAAGCGAGTCCGTGGCGCCGGTTCATGCTCGCCCTGCTGGTTCTCGTCCCCCTGGGCGCACTTCTCGCCGCCTATATCTGGTTCAATCCTCCGACTTATCGCGTGCTGTATGGCCAGCTGTCCGACCGTGCCGGGGGCGAGGTCATCGGGGCGCTCGAACAACTTGGCATTCCCTACCGCCTGTCGGCCGGCGACGGCCGCATCGAGGTTCCGGCGGACGAATTGCACGTCGCGCGCTATCGGCTGGCGGCACTTGGCCTGCCGCGCTCCGATGCCGACGTGCAGGCGGAAGTCGAACGCGCACCAAGCTTCGGCCTGTCCTCGCTGCAGGAGCAGCAACGCCAGCAGCGGGCGCTGGAGAACGATCTCGCGCGCTCGATCCAGGCGCTCGAAGCCGTCGAGCTCGCGCGCGTCCATCTTGCGCTGCCCAAGGTCTCCCCGTTTTTGCGTGACGCGCCGCGTGCCACGGCCGCGGTGCTGGTGCGCCTGCACCCGCGTGCACAGTTGTCGGCCGAGCAGGTCACGACGATCCAGACGCTCGTCGCGTCCGCGGTGCCGCGCATGAAGCGGACCGATGTCCAGGTTCTCGATCCGCGCGGCGTATTGCTCGGGGGCGCTCCCGCGGAAATCGAACCGTCGCTGCGCGTTGCGCTCGAGCAGGATCTGGCGCGTCGGGCGCGCGCCGTGTTGACGCCGTGGCTCGGCGCCGAGCGTGTGAGCGTGCAGGTGACGGCGACCCTGGAAGACAGTGCGACGCGCCAGACCGTCGAACGCGTACGCAATGTGACCGTCAACGGGCAGGCGCGGCCGCTCGAAAAAACGGTGCGTACGACGCTGGAGCCGGAAGGGCGCATCCGCCGCGTCGACGCGATCATCATCCTCGCTTTCGACGCCACCGCCGACGAGATCGGGAAGGCTGGCCAGTTGGCGCGGCAAGCGCTGGGTCTGCAGCCGGAGCGCGGCGACTCCTTGAATGTCTACGCGCTGCCGCTTGCGCGCACGGGGGCGCAAGCCGACGGCGCGGTCGCGCCGCCTGCACCGCCCGCGCCGGCTTCGCTGCCGCAGGTCCGGCCGGCGCCTTCGGCCGTGGAACAGCGAGTGGCGCCGCAGTTGTTCGCGACGCTCGCGGCGGTCGGTGCGGTCGCGCTGGTCCTGATCGGCTGGCTGCTCAGCCGGCGCCGAAGGCGCCAGGCGGGCGAGGCGTCGGTCGCGGATTTCGATGCCGAACTCGATGCCACCCGCTCGGCGGTGCTCGCCGACCCGCGGGTCGCGGCCGACGTGATCAAGCTGTGGATGCGCGCATGAGTCAGGCCGGGATAGAAAGATCCGCTGCGCTGCTGCTCGCCCTCGGCGAAGAAGCGACGGCAGCGGTGTTCCGTTATCTGAGCCCGCTCGAGGTGGGCCGGCTCGGCGCGGCGATGCGCGAACTCGAGGTGCTGCCACGCGAACGGGTACGTGAAATCCTCCGCGACTACCACGCGGAAGCCGCCGAGCAGACCGGATTTGCCGCGGACACCGGGCGCTTTCTCGACGAGGCCTTGAAGCGCGCGCTGAGCCCGGAGCGTGCGCAGGCGATGCTGCAGCGCCTCGGGGCGGCGGGCGCGCAGGCGCTCGAAAAGCTCGCATGGCGCGAGCCTGCCGAAATCGCCGGCCTGCTCGAAACACAGCCGCCGCAGCTGATCGCCGTCGTCTGCGCGCGGTTGCCGCGTGATGTCGCGGCCGCCGTGCTCGAGCTGTTGCCAGGCAAGACGCGCGCCGACACGCTGTTGAGCCTTGCGCACAGCGACGCGCCCGACGGCGATATGCTGCGCGAACTCGACGACTGGCTCGCCCGCCTCGACGCCAACGAACCGCGGCAGGGAGAAGCCGCTGTCGCGAGCCTGCTCGGGCAGATGAGCGAGGGCAGCGTCGCGGCCGCGCTGAGCCAGCTTGACCAGAACGACGCAGACCTCGCCGCGCGGCTGCGGGTACGCAACGTCGCCTTCGAAGACCTGGCGCGCCTGCCCGAGGCAAGCCGTAAGACCTTCTTGCGCAATGTCGGCGCGCGCACCCTGCTGCATGCGCTCAAGGGCAGCGATGGTCGCGTGTTGGGCGCGCTCGCCGCGGTGATGAGTCCGACTGCCGCGCGCCGGATGAAAGACGATCTCGACACCCTCGGCGCGGTGCCCGTGACCGCGATCCAGGCGGCGCAGGACGAGGCCGGCGCGACCTTGCGGCGGCTCGCAGCCGAGGGCGCCATCCAGTTCCCCGAGGAGGAGGCGGCATGAGCGCGAGCGACGACAAGCGGGCGAGCGACGCCACGGCTTTCGAGCAGTGGGAGATCGTGGAATCCGCGGCCGCCGGCACCGCTCCGCCGGTGCTCGACCCCGAAGTCGAACTCGCGCGCCTGCGAGAGACCGCCCATGCGGAGGGCTACGCCGAGGGGATGGCCGCGGGGCGGGCGGCCGGCGAGCAGGCGTGCGCACGCATGAAGCAGCTGGTCGAGAGCTTTTCGACGACGCTCGACAACCTCGATTTCCGTCTCGCCGACATGGTGCTCGA
>CBJMYK010000088.1:0-6684 GCA_966433795.1 uncultured Thiobacillus sp.
CCGCCATGATCTCGTTGACCTGCGAAAAATTTCCGAGGTCGGTGAGGAAGACGTTGAGCTTCACCACATCGGCGAGCGAGCCGCCGGCCGCGGCGGCCACGGCTGCGAGATTTCTGAACACTTGGTGAATCTGCGCCTCGACGCCATCGGCGAGCTGCATGGTCGCCGGATCGAGCCCGATCTGGCCCGACATGTATACGGTATTGTCGACGCGAACGGCCTGCGAATAGGTACCGATCGCTGCGGGAGCGTCGGCGGTCTGGATGATGCGCTTGTCCATGCTGGATCCTGAGGCTGATGAATTATTGGGGGATCGCCGCGCGGCCGTCCTTCTTGCCCTTGATGCGGAAGATCCGAATGACGTCGGGCAGCATGCGCAGGCCGCGCATGACCCGGGCGAGGTGAACGCGATTCTCGACCTGAACCGTGAAGAACAGCACGGTGTAGGGACTGCCGTCCTCTTCTTCCATCGACACGTTGCCGATGTTGGAGCCGTGTTCGGCGATCGCGGCCGCGACCTTGGCCAGAACCCCGCGCTGGTTGCCGACGACGACCTTGATCGAGACGTCGAACATACGGCCCGGCTCGGCCTCCCATTCGACGTCGAGCCACTTTTCCGGGTCGGTGCGGAAGGCGCGGATCGAGGGGCAGTCGTGCGTGTGGATGATGAGACCGCGATCCTTGTGGATGAAACCGAGAATCGGGTCGCCGGGAATGGGGTGGCAGCACTGGGCCAACTCGACGGCGATGCCCTCTGTGCCGCGGATGCTGATCGCGTGCGGGTGCGCGGGTTCGCCGGTCTTCTCGCCGCGGACATGCAGAAGCTGATGCGCGACGACGAGCGGCAGCTTGCGCCCGAGGCCGATTCCGGCGAAGAGTTCGTCCTTGGTCTGCAGGCCATAGTCCTTGACGACGCGCTCCCACACCGCGGCGTCGGGGTCGGCGCCCGGATGGAGCGCCTCGATCGCGTTCTTGAGCAGGCGTTCACCCAGCGCCGCCGCTTCCTCGACACGGGTGTTGCGCAGGTAATTGCGGATGTGCGAGCGCGCCTTGCCGGTGACGACGAAGTTGAGCCAGGCGGCATTCGGGCTGGCATTGGACGCAGTCAGCACTTCGACGTGATCGCCGTTGCGAAGCTGCGTGCGCAATGGCATCAGTTCGTAGTTGATTTTGACCGCGATGCAGCGGTGACCGACGTCGCTGTGCACGGCGAAGGCAAAGTCGACCGCTGTGGCGCCGCGCGGCAAGGCCATGATCTTGCCCTTCGGCGTAAATACGTAGACTTCGTCGGGAAACAGGTCGACCTTGATGTGTTCGAGGAATTCCGGCGAATCGCCGTGGTCGGCCTGGATGTCGAGCAACGACTGCAGCCAGCGGTGGGTGCGGGTCTGCACGTCGTTCAGCGCGGTATCGGCCGACTTGTACATCCAGTGCGAAGCGACGCCCGACTCGGCCAAGCGGTTCATGTCGGTCGTGCGGATCTGGATCTCGATCGGGGTGCCGTTGGGCCCGAACAGTATCGAGTGCAGCGACTGATAGCCGTTGGCCTTGGGGATCGCGATGTAGTCCTTGAACTTCCCGGGAATCGGCTTGTAGAGCGCGTGCAGGGCACCCAGCGCGAGGTAGCAGGAGGGCTGGTCGCGCACGACCACGCGAAAGCCGTAGATGTCGAACACTTCGGAAAACGCGAGGTTCTTCTCCTGCATCTTGCGGTAGATGCTGTAGAGATGCTTTTCTCGGCCGCTGATCGCGGCCTCGATTTTGCACTGTTCGAGTTTTTCCTGGAGCGCGACCTTGACCTTGTCGACCAGCTCACGGCGGTTGCCGCGCGCGGCCTTCACGGCTTTCGCCAGCACCTGGTAGCGGTTGGGGTGGCTGTAGCGGAAGCCGAGATCCTCCAGTTCCTGGTAGACCGAATGCAGTCCCAGGCGGTTGGCAATGGGGGCGTAGATTTCGAGCGTCTCGGTCGCGATGCGACGGCGTTTCTCGGCCGGCATCGCGCCCATGGTGTGCATGTTGTGCAGGCGGTCGGCGAGCTTGACCAGGATCACGCGAACGTCCTGGGCCATCGCCAGCAGCATCTTGCGGAAATTTTCCGCCTGGGCGTGCTGCTCGGACTCAAAGGCGAGCTTGTCGAGCTTGGAGACCCCGCCGACCAGCAGCGCTACGGCTTTGCCGAACCGGGCTTCGATCTCGCTCGCCGTGGCCGGGGTGTCCTCGACCACATCGTGCAGCAGGGCGGCGCACAATGTCTGGGCGTCGAGATGCCAGTCGGCCAGGATGCCGGCGACGGCGAGCGGATGGGAGATATAGGGTTCGCCGCTCTTGCGGAACTGCCCTTCGTGGGCGCTGCGGCTGAATTCGTAGGCCTGTTCGAGCTGCGTTATTTCGTCGGGCGGCAGGTAGGCCAGATGCTCGCGCAGTGTTTCGAAACCGTGCGTCATCGCCGGCGCGCGCTGGGCGGGCGCCGGCTTGCGGGGGCGCGAGTTCTCAGGTGCGGCCTCGATTGAGGATTTCACGGCCGACCTTGCCCGCCGCGATCTCGCGCAGCGCGGTGACGATGGGTTTGTCCTTCGACTCGACCATGGGCTGCGAGCCCTGAGCGAGCTGGCGCGCCCGGTAGGTTACGGCCAGGGTGAGTTCGAAACGGTTGGGGATGAAGTCGATGCAATCATCAACGGTGATGCGGGCCATAGGAATACTCCTGCTGCGGGCGATTCAAATGCGTCGGAATTCCTCGAAGAGGGCGGCGTGGCGTTTCAACTGGCGCCGCGCTTCGAGGCGAATGCTGCGGGTGATCGCGACCAGATCCTGGAGGGCATGGTCGAAGTCATCGTTGACGATTATATAGTCGAACGCCTCGGCATGAGCGACGTCGTGCGCCGCCGCGGCGAGGCGGCACTCGATGACCTCCGGGCTGTCCTGACCGCGGCCGGTCAGCCGTGTGCGCAATGCGCTGAAGGTCGGCGGCAGGATGAAAATCGAAGTCGATTGCGGGAAGTGCCGCTTGACCTGCTCGGCGCCCTGCCAGTCTATCTCCAGCAGAACGTCGCGGCCGGCGTCGATTTCCTGTTCGATCCGGCCTTTGGACGTGCCGTAGAAATTGCCATAAACCTCGGCGTGCTCGAGGAATTCGCCGGCAGCCAGCATCTTCTCAAAGGCGTCGCGCGCGACGAAGTGGTAGTCGCGGCCCTCGCTCTCGCCGGGGCGGGGCGCGCGCGTGGTGTAGGAAACGGAAAGGCGGATCGCCGGGTCACCCTTCAGCAGCGCCTTGACGAGACTGGTCTTGCCGGCGCCGGAGGGCGCGCTGACGATGTAAAGAACACCTTGGCTGGCGGAAGGGATCATGGCTGCTCCGAGTGACTCATTCGACATTCTGCACCTGCTCGCGCATCTGTTCGATCAAGACCTTGAGCTCGAGCGACACCCGCGAGGTCTCGACCGCGACCGACTTCGAGCCGAGGGTGTTCGCCTCGCGATGCAGTTCCTGCATCAGGAAGTCGAGGCGCTTGCCGACCGCGCCGGGCTGATCGAGCACGCGGCGCACCTCGGCGAAGTGCGTGACCAAGCGCGACAGCTCCTCGTCGACGTCGCTTTTCTGTGCCGCCAGCGCTACTTCCTGCGCCAGACGCTCGTGACCGGCTTCGCCCAGGGCCTCGCGCAGGCGCTCGCCGAGCTTTTCGCGTTGGGCCGCGGCAAGGGCCGGCAACAGCGGCTGCAGCGCGGCGACCTGGGCTTCGGCAGCGGTGAGGCGGTCGAGAATGTGCTGCCGGAGCTTGGCGCCTTCACGCCGGCGGCTTTCCACGAGCTCGTCGAGGGCCGCGCGAAACCCGGTGAGCGCCGCTTCGGTCAGCGATTCCTGCGACAGGGAAGCGTTCGGCATCGCGCCCGGCCAGCGCAGTACTTCGTTGACGCTCAGCGGCGCGGCGCCGGGAAGGCGTTCCAGCACGTCGTCCTGCCAGTGCACCAGGCGCTCAAGAATGGCCGGATTGAGGCCGTTATCGAGCGGGGCGGCGGGGAGCTGCGTGAGGCCGATGCGGCATTCCACCTTGCCCCGCGCCAGGCGCTGCTGAAGAAGTTCGCGCAGTTGCGTTTCGAGAGGGCGAAACTCGTCAGCCAGACGGAAATGCAGTTCGAGATAACGCTGATTGACGCTTCGCAGGTCGACATTGACGCTCGCATGGTCGACATTGAGGGTGTGGGCGGCGAACCCGGTCATGCTGGTTGTCATGGATGCAGGTTTGTGAATTTGTTGTGGGTGCGGCGCGGAGGCGGATTTCCTGCCGGCCGGGCCGCCCGGAAATTGAAGAGATAATAGACGTTCGACTATGGCGACTCAACCTAACCAGTCTCTGCCCAACGGCTACCGTCTCAACGAATACACGATAATTCGCAAGATCGGCGGCGGCGGCTTTAGCATGGTTTACCTCGCCCGCGACGACGCCAACCAGTCGGTCGCGATCAAGGAATATCTGCCCGGCGCCCTCGTTTTGCGCACCGAAGGCTCGGTCGTCGTGCAGGCGAGTTCGACCGAGAACAACAACATCTTCCGCCACGGGATGAAGTGTTTTTTCGAGGAGGGTCGGGCGCTCGCGCGCATCGACCACCCGAACGTGGTGCGCGTGACCAACTTTTTCCGCGCCAACGACACGGTCTACATGGTGATGCGCTTCGAGCGCGGGAAAACCCTGCAGCAGCACATCCAGGCCAACCGCGGCAGCATCCGCGAAAGCTTCATTCGGCGCGTGTTCGCCCAGTTGCTGAATGGCTTGCGCGAGGTGCACACCCACAAGCTTCTGCATCTCGACATCAAGCCGTCCAACCTCTACATCCGGCTCGACGGTTCGCCGGTGCTGATCGATTTCGGCGCGGCGCGGCAGACCCTGACCCAGGAGGAGAGCAAGCTGCAGCCGATGTATACCCCGGGTTTCGCTGCGCCCGAGCAGTATCACAACCGTGAACGGCTGGGGCCGTGGACCGACATCTACAGCGTCGGCGCGAGCCTCTACGCCTCGCTCGCGGGATACCCGCCCCAGGCCGCGGATGCGCGCCTGCTCAATGACAAGCTGGTGCCGGCGACGGTCAACTGGCGTGGGGCCTACTCCGACCAGCTCCTCGAGACGATCGACAGCTGCCTCAAGCTCAACTACATGGAACGCCCGCAGAGCGTTTTCAGCCTGCAGAAGGTGCTGATGGACCGCAGCGCGTTGATGCCGCCGCGTTCGTCGTTGCTTTCCAGCCTCAAACGCTCCTTGAACCGCGAATTGTTCTAAAGTATCGGCCATGAAATTCACGATCTACCAGGCATCGCGTCAGGGCGGGCGCAAGAACAATCAAGACCGCGTCGCCTACTCCTACAGCCGGGACGCGCTGCTGATGGTGGTGGCCGACGGCATGGGCGGGCATCTGCACGGCGAAATCGCGGCGCAGATCGCGGTGCAGACATTGACCGAGCAGTTCCAGAAGGTGGCCAAGCCGCGGCTCAGCGATCCGCTGGCCTTCCTCGCCGACACGATCACGCGCGCGCATTACGCGATCAACGACTACGCGGTCGAGCAGGATCTGCTCGAAATCCCCCACACCACGATCGTCGCGGCGATGGTCCAGGACAACACGGCCTACTGGGCGCACGTCGGCGATTCGCGCCTCTATCTCTTCAGCGACGGCGACCTGATCGCACGCACCGAGGATCACACCGCGGTCGCCCAGCTCGTGCGCGACGGCATCATCAGCGAGGAAGAGGCGGCCAACCACCCCGAGCGAAACAAGGTGTCGAATTGTCTCGGCGGCTATATGACGCCGCAGGTGGAGTGCAGCGCGCCGATCCCGCTGCACGACGCCGACACCATGCTGATCTGCACCGACGGGATCTGGGGCATGATCAGCATTCCCGAAATCTCGGCGCTGCTGCACGCGTACACGCTCGAAGACGCGGTGCGCCATCTGATGGACCACGCGGAATTCCGCGGCGGCGAGCACGGCGACAACCTGAGTCTGATCGCGATGACCTGGGGCGAGGCGCGCCTGCCGAGCAAGGATTCGATCTCGACGCTGGCCCTGCCGGACGGCGGGGTCACGACGCAGATCAATGCGCTGCGGCCGCTGCCCGGCGCGGCGGTCGTCTCCGACGACGAGATCGAGCGCGCGATCGCGGAAATCCAGCAGGCGATCCAGAAAATCTCGGGGAAATAGGACGCGGAGCGGCCATCCGTTCCGGCGTCCTGACGGCGTAGGGGCGCGCGCGGTAAAATCGCGGCTTTCCTTTCCCGCTTCCCGCCATGTCCGAATTGATCGCACGTCCCAGCGGCCGCGCGCCCGGCGCGCTTCGCGCGCTGCGCTTCACCCGGCAGTTCACCAAACACGCCGAAGGCTCGGTGCTCGTCGCCATGGGCGACACCCACGTCCTCTGCACCGCGAGCGTCCTCGACAAGGTTCCGCCGCACAAGAAAGGGAGCGGCGAAGGCTGGGTCACCGCGGAATACGGCATGCTGCCGCGCTCGACTCACACGCGCAGCGACCGTGAAGCGGCGCGCGGCAAGCAATCGGGTCGCACGCAGGAAATCCAGCGCCTGATCGGACGCAGCCTGCGCGCGGTCGTCGACTTGAAGAAGCTCGGCGAGCGCACGCTCCATATCGACTGCGACGTGCTGCAGGCCGACGGCGGCACGCGCTGCGCGAGCATCT
>CBJMYK010000089.1:0-6637 GCA_966433795.1 uncultured Thiobacillus sp.
GAAGACCACGAGGTTCTTGAAGCCGCGCCCCAGCTGATGCGACGCGGTGAGCGCGCCAAGCGGCGGATGGGCCTCGTCGAAGTAGATCTCCGAATAGCATTCGTCGGCGGCGATGACGAAGCCGTGCTGGTCGGCGAGCGCGAACAGGGTTCGCCATTCGTCGAGCGCCATGACCTTGCCGGTCGGGTTGCCGGGCGAGCAGACGTAGACGAGGCTGATGCTGTCCCACAGGTCTTCCGGCACGCGCGACCAGTCCATTGTGAAGCCGGTCTCGGGCAGGGTGTTGAGGAAGAACGGGCGGGCGCCGGCGAGCAAGGTCGCGCCTTCGTAGATCTGGTAGAAGGGGTTGGGCGAGACGACCGTGCGCCGGCCGTGGCGGGTCGAGTCGACAGCCGCCTGGGCGAACGCGAACAAGGCTTCGCGCGAGCCGTTGACCGGCAATACCTCGCTCGCCGCATCGAGCGTGACGCCGTAGCGGCGTGCGGCCCAGCCGGCGATCGCGGCGCGCAGCGCGTCGGAGCCCTGGGTGATGGGATAATTCGCCAACCCGTCGAGGCCGCCGATCAGCGCCTCGCGGATGAAGCCCGGGGTCGGGTGCTTGGGTTCGCCGATCGACAGGTTGATCGGCGCGAGTTCGGGTTTGGGCGCGGTTCCGGCGAGCAGCTCGCGCAATTTCTGGAACGGATACGGGTGGAGTTGGTCGAGACGCGGATTCATTGCAGTGCCGTTCGAGTGTGCCGTGGTTTGTCGGCCGGCCTCTATACTTGCGGCCGGCTCCCTGAGCCATCGTTTTTCAAGCCCGACATTATAAGGCCCATGCCAGCCCTTACCTCGCAGCGCGCGCTGCCCGTCGCAAGTCTCGTCTACGCCGCCACGCTGTGGGGGGTGATCTGGTACCCCTACCGCCTGCTCGACGAGGCCGGGGTCGGCGGGGTGGCGTCCGGCTTTTTCTCCTACGCCCTGCCGCTGGTCCTGCTGGGCTGGCTGCATCTGCGCGGCGTTCGCGCTGCCCGCGGACACTGGCTGTGGCTCTCGGCGCTGGCCCTCGCGGCGGGCTGGACCAATCTCGCCTACGTGCTCGGCGTGCTCGAAGGCGAGGTCGTTCGCGTCCTGCTGCTGTTCTATCTGTCGCCTTTATGGACCGTGCTGTTCGCGCGCTTTCTGCTGCACGAGAAGCTCAACCGCGCCGGCTGGGCGGTCATGGCGCTGGCCGCCGGCGGCGCCCTGACCATGCTATGGCGCCCCGGCGAGTGGCCCTTGCCGGCCAACCGCGCCGAGTGGCTCGGACTCTCGGCCGGCGTGATGTTCGCGCTGAGCAATGTCATCGCGCGCCATCTCGACGGCGTCACCGAAGGCGCCAAGGCCGTCGCGGTATGGGGCGGCGTTGTGGTGCTGGGCGTAGTCGGACTCGCGCTGCGCCCGGCCGATCTCGATTTCGCGTCGACCGCCCCCGTGGAGGTCTGGGCGCTGCTGCTCGCCGTCGGGGTGGCGATCGGCAGCATGACCTACGCCGTGCAATACGGCCTTGCGCGCGTGCCGGCCAACCAGGCGATCGTGATTTTCCTGTTCGAACTCGTCGTCGCCGCGATCGCCGCGTATTTCCTGTCGGACGAACGCATGGACCTGCAGGAGTGGCTCGGCGCGGCGATGATCATCACTGCGAGCCTGTTTTCGGGGCACATGGACGACGCACCATTGCAGGAGACGCGTGATGACTGAATCGCATGCACCCCGGGTCGCTGGCCTGTTGCACGCGGGCCTGCTGGTATCCGACCTCCAGCGCGCGCAGGCCTTCTACGAGGGCGTGCTGGGTCTTGCCCCGTGTCCTCGTCCGGAGCTGCCGTATCCCGGCATCTGGTACGACCTCGGTGGCGGGCAGCAGCTGCACCTGATGCGCTTGCCGAATCCGGATGCTGCCGCGGCGCGCGCCGAGCACGGCGGGCGCGATCGCCACGTCGCGCTCGGCGCGGGCGATATCGCGGCCCTCGCGCGCCGGCTCGCCGCCGCCGGGATCGCCTACACCCTCAGCAAATCTGGGCGCGCGGCATTGTTCTGCCGCGACCCCGACGCGAACACGCTCGAATTCGTCGAGCACCGATAGGCGTCAGCCGCGGCGCGGGAACGCCGTGAAGACGCCGCTCTGCGCACGGTCCTGCTCCAGCAAATTGACGAGGAAATCGACGGTCTGGCCGGCCGGATCCCCCTGCAGCGATGCCTTCTTATCGAGGACGGGCTCTCCGTTTTCCGTTGTGGCGATGACTTCCGCCGCAACTCGCACTTGCTTCTTCACAAAACCGGCGGTTCGCACCTGGAAGAAATTGGCCATGGCTTGCACGTATTCCGGCGACAGTGCGGTCTCCAGATTGAAAATACGCACCTCGCCGTCCACTGCAAAGGCTTTGCGCACATCGGCCAGTTTGACATCGCCGTCGCTTGTGCTGATGGGCCCTCCGCCGGCGAGTGAAATCAGCTTCTGAAGATCGAGCGCGGACAGCGTTGTCGGCTCGGTGTCACGGATCGTGAACGATTCGTCGGACTTGGTGTAAATGAAATCCCGGGTGAGGGCCAGCGAACGATTATTTTTGGCGTAGGCCACAATGTTGAGCGCGCGCATGCTGCCGGCCGGCACCAAAGCCAAGGCGAACAGCAAATCCCCGAAATCCGGGGCGAGCACCTTCCGGTCGCCGAGCAGCAAGGATCGGAAGTCCTCTGCTTTCGTCGGGGTCCAGGAATCGGCCGCGATGATCTCTTCGATTTGCGCGCCGGCAGCGAGCTCCCGCGGCCCAGCATTGGTTTCCTGGTAGAAAAGAGCGTAGCCGCCGCCGATAAAGTCCCAGTCCTGCAGCGGCACGCCTTCGTCGGTGACCGCAGGCGTCGGCACCGGCGAGTCGGGCGAGAGCCCGATGAACGCGCGCAGGGATTCGTCGTTGCCGATGATGCGGTCGAGCGCCGAGTTGCCGGTCGAGCGCGGGGCCGAGGTGCCTGAGGTGCCGCCCCCGCTTCCCGAGCCGCTGCCCGTCCCGCCGCCGCTTGTTCCTCCGCCACCACTCGTCCCGCCGCCTGAAGCCTTGCCGCCGGCGGTCTTGGCCTGTTCCTGCTGTTTCTTCTTGAGTTCCTCTTCCTTGTTGACGACCGCGCCGGCCTCGGTGATGTTCTTGTCCTGGATCGACTTACCGAGCTTGGCCTTGGCCAGATCGGTCGCCGCCTGCACCTTGGCCTTTTCGAGATCGGCAGCGATCTTGCGCCGCTCGGTGTCGGCGCTGACCGCCGTCTTCATCGCTTCGCCGGCCTGTTGCCCGACTGCGGTCGCGCCCGCCGCGGAGAGCTTGGCGGTTTCGGTCGCGAGCTTGATCGTGTCGGCGAGCCCGCTCATGTCGCGGAACATCGCGCCGTTCTGGATCGCGGCGAGCGTGCCGGCAAGCCCCGTCGGGTCGGGCAGCGCGCCGAATGGGGTGATGTTGACGAGCGGCTGGCTGAATTGGCCCGGGGTGAGGTTCTCGTCGCGCGCGCGGCTGCCGGTCTGGATCGCCGCGATGTCGCTCGGCTGGATCGGGATCGGCGAATCCTGCCAGTTGAAGAAGCGCGACATGTCGAGCTTCTCGGCGCAATTGAAGCGGCCGAGCACGGCCTCGGCGAAGATCCCGCCGCTCGACAGCGGCACGACGTCGACCTTGGACTGACCGATGACGAGGCCGCGGCTCGCCATGAAGTCGCGCCACTCCTGGTCGTTGACCGGGTCGGTGTTGATCTTGAACGCCAGCGCGTTGCCGACGATGCGTACCGGAATCGGCTCGGCGACCTGGACCAGCGGGAAGCTGCGGCCGTTGAGCGTGATGCTGAACGGCGCGAGCAGGCCCGCGATCATCGCTGGGTCGAGGCTGCGGAACACCGCCTGGCTGTAGTGCAGCCGGTTGTCCATCAGGTGCTGGACCAGATTGACGTCGGCGCCGGCAGCGCGGATGTCGATGAGCTTGGTTTCCTGTGCGCCTTTTTCGACCGTGACGGTCGGCAGCTCGAGCGGGAACACGACGCCGTTGCGCGACAGCGCGAGCACGGCCGTCGCCGGCGTGGCGGCCGCCGGGGTGCTGCCCTCGAGGGCGATGCGGTCGACCTCGCTCAGGGCGACGCTCGCCGACAGGTCGACGATGCGCGTGCCGTCGCGCAGCACGAAGACGAGCTTGATCGTGCGGACCGCGCTCTGCACCGCGCCTTCCTCGACCTGCACGTCGGACGGCACGAACAGCGACTGCGAGTTGCGGCGCACGCTCGGCGTGCCGAAGAAGGACGAGAGCTTGGACGCCGCGCTCTCCCAGAGCGTGCCGGCGACGTCGTCGGGCCGACCGGGGCGAGGCGGCCGCGTCGGCGGCTCCTCGGGTTCTGGCGGCTCGGGCGGCTCGCCTTCTGGTGCGGGTTCCTCCTCGCCTGGCGGGCGCCGGCGTGCGAGGCGCGCGGGACGGATCACGACGCGGGGATTCTCGAGCACTTCGGCGATCGAGCCGCCGAGACCCGGGAAGACCACGCGACGCTCGGGAACGAGTTCGAGCATGTCGAAGTTCACGAGCGCGTCCCGCACCGCGGGGGTCAGCGCCGCGTCGACGAGCGCCGCGCGGAAGCGCCGCAGCAGGTCGACGTTGGCGAAGTCGATCAGGCGGAATGGCACGAACACGACGCGGTCGCAGCGCGCGAGCGCAGTCTCGGTGCGGTAGATCTGCAGCACCTCGTAGTACTGCACGGTGAGCGCGTGCATGTGGTTATAGTTGGTGATGACGCGCGTTGAGACGGCCTCGTGCTCGGTCTGGCTGACTTCGCGCACGACCGACGCGCGTCGCGTGCGCGCGGCGTGCGCGTGCTGGTGCGTGCGGTCGCTGGCGTTCTGCAGCATCGACGCGCCGACTTCGCGGCTGCCGGCGCTGGTCGCGTAGCTGTCGGCCGAGGTCGAGGTCTTGGAGATGCTCGCGCTCACGCCGCCGCCGAAGGGGCCGATCGAGATGCCGCCCGATGCGCCGGCCTGTTTGGTCGTCGACTGGCTCTCTGTATGCGAGAAGCCGCTCTGCGCTTCGCGGGCGACCGCCTGCGTGACTTCGCTGATGCTGCGGTTGCGCGAGGTGTCCTGGCTGAGATCCTCGGTCTCGCCGATCTGTTCGGTCTGGCCCGCGCTGGTCTTGCGGCTCCAGTCGATGACGGCGATGCGCGTGCTCTCGCCCGCGGCGAGCGCCATGCTGTGCAGCAGATGGCCAAGCGTGACGCCCTGCATGAACCACGACTGGTTCAGCGTCAGCAGCATGCCGAGCCCGAGCGTGCTGAAGCCGAAATCGGCGTCGGTCACGCGCGTCGCGTCGATCGGCGTGAACTGCGGGCTCGCGATATCGATCAGCGGCAGCGCGTTGTCGGGGCGCAGGATTTCGTCGAGCACCAGCGAGGTGTACTGCACGCGCTCGGTCGGGAATTCGCCCGACTTCGGCACCAGGTCGGCAGGGCTCTCGGGGTCGAAGGCTGCGAGCTGCTCGGGAAAGAACGCGCGGTTGAGGATTTCACGCGCTGCGCGAAACGGCGGATAGACCGAGAGGTCGCGCACCGTGACGACGCCAAGCGTGTTCTGCACCGTGGCCGCGTCGGCGATGTCGGCGAGGACCTCGACCGATTCGTTGCGCAGGTCGGCGACCGCGACGCCATCCGCGAGGCCGGGCTTGAGCAGGTCGGAAATGGGTCTGCCGAAGCGGTTCATCGCGTTGGCGGGGTCGTCGGCGGCGCGCTCGATCTCTACCGCAGCGTCGAACACGCTCGACATCGCGAGGTCGAAGATCGTGCGTATGCCGAGTGTTCCGAGGGTGGCGAGCGCGTCGGCCGTGACCCCGAGCAGGCGATCCGGCGGCAGGTTGAGGACTTCGGCCAAAGTAGGTCGGTGGGGTCGTCTGCTAACGGCATGGTGGGCTCCTTTCTCGGATGCGCAGGAATTCGGCACGCCGGACGAACCGGCGCGCGTTCAGTAATGCAGGTCGCGGGGGGTGAACAGCCGTGTCGGTAGCGCGCCGAGCGCGCGGACGAGCACCGAATTCATCGTGGCCGCATCGTTGTCGAAGCCGCCGTGCGTGGCGCTGGCGGAGGCACCTTCCTGGAATGCGGCGCGGGCCGCAGGGTCGACGGCTTCGCCCGCGGAGACCACGAGGGCGGGGCGGCCGTCGACGGCCCCGGCGAACAGTGAGGCCAGCTCCGGATCGGCGTCGAGGCAGGCCTTCATTCCCAGAATCGGAACGGCGAGACGTCCCTCGAAGGCGTTCGACACCAGATACAGCAGCGACTTGCCGTATGGGCCGACGCTGTCGGCGCGCTCGCGGGCGTCGGCGAGCAGATAGAGCGTCGGTAGCGGCGTGTGGCCGGCTGCGAGCGCAGGAAGGAGCAGATTCTTGAAGGTGTCGGTGCGGATCGCCGGGGCGAGGAATTGCACGCTCTTCAAGGGAATGCCCAGGCCCGAGAGCAAAGGCAAGGCGTGGGCGGCGAAGATGCTGCCCGCAGAATGGCCGACGATGTGCAGCTCCCAACCCGTCTTGTCGGGCCCCGTGAGTCGCGACTTGGCGAGGTCGACGTATTTCGCGATGAGCTGGATCGCGCCCTTGCCGTGCGGGTGGTCCGACGCGAG
>CBJMYK010000090.1:0-6586 GCA_966433795.1 uncultured Thiobacillus sp.
CAAGAAGAAACTCAAAGCGCCCGACGAAGCCGTGCAGTTGCCCTTCTATGCCTGGCTGTGCGAGGCGCGCGCCGCCTACCTGCCGATCAACGAAGTCCCGGTCGCGCCGCTCGAACTCGCCGGCGACACCGACGTCGACGCCATCAGCCGTCGTCTACCGGAGCTGCTCGCCGCGCTCGCGACCGGTGCGCCGCTGCCGGCGGCCGGGGTCGACCTCGACTGTCAGTACTGTGAAGCGGGTGGGCTGTGCCGCAAGGGCATGTGGCATGAGTGAAGCGCTCGACCCGGCGGTCGCGCTGTCGCCGGCCCGGTCGGCCGTCGTCGAAGCCTGCGCCGGAAGCGGCAAGACCTGGCTGCTGGTCTCCCGCATGCTGCGTCTGCTGCTCGCCGGCGCGCAGCCGGCGGAACTGCTGGCGATCACGTTCACGCGCAAGGCGGCGCAGGAAATGACCGATCGCCTGCATGAGTGGCTGCGCGTCCTGGCCCTGGCGGACGATGCGACCGTGTGCGCCTTTTTGCACGAGCGCGAGGTGCCGCCCGAAGAGATCGCCGCGTTGCTGCCGCGTGCCCGCGGTCTGCTCGAAGCGGTACTGAGCGCGCAACCCGGACCGACCGTGACCACCTTTCATGGTTGGTTCCTCGATCTTCTGAAACGCGCCCCGCTCGAGGCGGGCCTACCATGGGGTGCGCCGCTGCTGGAACGCGAGAGCGAGCTGTTGCACGAGGTACGCGACCGCCTCTTCGCGCGCTGGGCGGCGACGCCGACGTCGCCCGAAGGTGCCGCCCTGCTCGCGCTGCTCGCAGCGCTCGGCGAACACAACCTACAGGCGCTGCTGCGACATTTCATCGCGGCCCGCCTCGAGTGGCAGGCCTACACCCGCTGCCAGCCCGACCCCGTGGCCTACGCGCTCGCGCAACTGCGACCCTGTCTAAACGCCGACCTCGACACCGATCCGGGCACGGCTTTCTGGGCCGACACGCCGCTGCTCGCGCGGATCGCGCGCTTGAGCTACGCGCTCGAAAAGGGCAGCGAGGCCGAGCGCAGGAAAGCTCTTGCACTCCGCGCCGCGCTCGACGCCGCCGATCTCGAGCAGCTGCGCGGGCTGATCCTGAAGAAGGACGGCGGGCGCCTCGTCAGGAAGGCGAACGCGTCGACGCTCGCCGCACTCGGCGCCGGGGCGGATGATTTTCTGCGCGACTACGACAGCGTCGAAACTGCGCTCGAAGTGCTCGCCCGGCAGCAGACCGACTTCCGCATCTGGAACCTCAATCGCCACGGCCTGCTGCTAGGCCATGCGCTCCTCAAGGCCTATCAGGACGCGAAGGCGCAGCAGGGGGTGATCGACTTCGCCGACGCCGAGTGGCTCGCCTGCGAGCTGCTGGTGAGCGAGGACTACGCGCCTGCGCTCGCCTTGAAGCTCGACGCGCGCTACCGGCATCTGCTGCTCGACGAATTCCAGGACACCAATCCGCTGCAGTGGCAGGCGCTCGCGACCTGGCTGCTCGAAGCCCGCGCCGCAGACAGCGCGATGACGGTGTTCCTGGTCGGCGACCCCAAGCAGGCGATATACCGTTTCCGCCGCGGCGAAGCGCGGGTGTTCGACGCGGCGGCCGAATTCCTGCACAGGCATTTCGCGGCGGCCCGTTTCAGCACCGACATGACACGCCGCCTCGCACCGGCGGTCGTCGCCGCGATCAACCCGGTATTCGCCGGCGTCGAGGGCTTTGCCGCGCATCGCCACGCGCCGGCAAACGCCGGCCGGGCGGGCGCGTTGCGCATTCTGCCGCTGCATCCCGCAAAAACTGCTGCGGACGTGACCGCCGCCGGCTTGCGCAACCCGCTGCTTACCGCGCGGCAGGAAGCGGAGGACCGCGTCGTCGACGAAGAGGCGCGCGAATTCGCTCGCGTGCTGCAGGAGGACGTGCTCGGCCGCTGGGGCGTGATCGAGGGCGGGACGCCGCGCGCTGCGCGTCCGCGCGACGTCATCGCGCTGGTAAAAAAACGCACGCATCTGCATGTGTACGAGCGCGCGCTGGAAGCGACGCGCATTCCCTTCATCACGTCGCGCCGCGGCGGTCTGCTGCATGCCCTCGAGGCGCGCGACCTGGTCGCGCTCATCGAGGCCCTCCTGCTCCCGCATGCCGACCTGAAACTCGCGCAGGTGCTGAAAAGCCCGATCTTCGGCTGCAGCGACGACGACTTGCTGCGCGTCTTCGCGCCGCTGCCGGATGCCTGTGGGCGCGGCTGGGAACGGCTGCTCGCGCTTGCCGAAACACCGGATGCGTCGGCCGCGGCCGCGCGTGCCGCCCGACTCCTGGCTCGCTGGCGCGCGCGCTGCGGCTCGCTGCCGGTGCACGACCTGCTCGACCGCATCTATTTCGAAGGCGACCTCGAAGCACGTTACGCCGCGGCAGTGCCGGCCGCGCGGCGCCCGCAGGTCGCGGCGAATCTGCGCGCCTTCATGCAGCTCGCGCTGACTCAGGACGCGGGCCGCTACCCGACGCTCGCCGGTTTCGTCCGCGATCTCGCGTCACTCATCGACGACGCCGACGCGGCGCCCGACGAGGGGCTTGCCGCCGACGGGGCCGACGCCGTTCGCCTCCTGACGATCCACGGCGCCAAGGGACTCGAGGCGCCGATCGTCTGGCTGCTCGGCGGAAGCGAGCATGGGCGCGGCGAAAGCTACGGCGTGCTCGCTCCGTGGCCGCCCGAGGCGCCCGAGCCGCTCCACTTTTCACTGTTCGGTAAACAGGAGGAGCGCGGCGCCGGACGGCAGCACTGGTTCGACGACGAGGCGCAGCTCGCCGCGCGCGAATCCGACAATCTGCTCTACGTTGCGCTCACCCGGGCCAAGCAGGCCCTGATCGTCAGCGGCGACGCCAACAAGAACGCCTGGGTCCAGCGCGTCGAGGCGGCGTGGGGCCCGCTTGGTCTGCCGGCGGATCTTCCCGCCGCGCCGCCGGAAGAAGCGGGCGCCGCCGACCTCCCGATTCGCATCGAGGCGCCGCCGATCGGGCGGCGCCTCGCCGCGCCGACGTCCAACCCGGCCGCGGCAAGCGGCGAGTTCTTTCATGCCTGCCTCGAAGCCTACGCGCCGCCCGGTGCGCCGCGGGATCTTGGCGAACTCGCGACGCGTCTCGGGCTTGAGCGCGAGCGCGCATCGGTCAAGGCCGCAGCCCGCGCGCTGCTCGCGCGGCCCGAGCTCGCGCATCTGTTCGATCCGAAGCGCTACCGCTGCGCGCACAACGAACTCACGCTGCTCGACCGCGACGGCCGCCTGCAACGCATCGATCGGGTGGTGGAGGGCGACGACGAAGTGTGGTTGATCGACTACAAGATGGGCGATCACAGTCGCGGTCTGTCCGACACGCAGCTGGCCGAAGCGCACCGCGCGCAGCTGGCCGGCTACCGGTCTCTGCTTGCCGCGCTCTATCCCGGCAAGCCGGTGCGGGCCCTGTTGCTGCTCGCCGACGGCCGTCTCGTCGAGGTCGACGCAGCGGCCATGCCTAACCAACCGATAGCGGAGTCACGTAATTGATCGAGAAACCTTTTGCCGAATCCTGCGTGCAAAATCGCGCGCCGATCCTGGCGGTCCTGCGCGAAATATTCGCCGACCGTCGTCGCGTGCTGGAAGTCGGCAGCGGGACCGGCCAGCACGCGGTGTATTTCGCTCCTGAACTGGGGCATCTTACGTGGCAGACGGCCGACGTCGTCGCGCATCACGCCGGCATCCGGCAGTGGCTCGCCGAGGCTGCCGCGCCGAACGTGCTGCCGCCCCTCGCACTCGACGTCAACGATGCGTCGTGGCACGGCGAACGTTACGACGCGGTGTTTTCGGCCAACACCCTGCACATCATGAGCTGGCCGGAGGTGGAGAAACTCTTTGCCGGCGTCGGCGCGGTGTTGCAAGCGGGCGGCGTGCTCGCGGTCTACGGCCCGTTCAACTACAACGGCGCCTACACCTCGGAGAGCAATGCGCGTTTCGACGCCTGGCTGAAGGCTCGCGACCCCGCGTCGGGCGTGCGCGACTTCGAGGCCGTCGACGCGCTCGCGCGCGCCCAGGGACTGGCGTTGCAGCGGGACGTGGCGATGCCCGCGAACAACCGCACGCTGGTCTGGCGGCGTGCGAATGATTCCCGCTTTGTGTTGTGAGACGCTCTGCTATAACACAACCATCGTGACGCGAGGTAGAGCCCCATGCGTATCGCCGAACTCATCCAACGCTGGAGCACGGAGGGGCACGCGCGCGCAGACGTGCGTGCGTATACCGTGCATTTGCCCCTCCGTGACGCGGCGCGGGTCGAGGCACTCCATGTGATGTACCCTGGCCGCAGCGACAGCCAGCTCATGGCCGATCTCATCCGGGCCGCACTCGACGAACTTGAAGTCGCGATGCCTTACGTACCCGGCAACCGCGTGATCGCGGAGGACGACTACGGCGATCCGATCTACGAAGATCTCGGGCCGACGCCGCAGTTCTATTCGCTCTCGCACGAGATTCTGCGCAAGCTGGCGGCCGCGCCGCTCGCGAAATAGCTGTCGAATAAGTTTACAGCGTCCCGCCTTCCGCCGCGGCGGCCACCGTGCAGCGCGTTGTTTTGCGTCGCCGGGAGCGTCCTGGCACGACCGTTGCTGTCTGCTTGTCACGACAATTCGAACAATGCGGACAACATGTACCTCGCCCCAGCTTTTCTTTTCGCGGCCTTTGCCAGCCTTTTTTACGTCCCTGGCTTTCTCGACCTTCCGCTCGGCGTGCTCACGCCGCGCCAATTCGTCTCCGAAATACTTTTCATCGTCTTCACGCTGATTTCGTTCGCGTCCCTCGCCCGCTCGATCGAACTCGATCCGGTCTGGCCCTGGCGGCCGGAGTTCCGGCGCGCGCTGAACTGGCTGCTCGGGCGCACGCCGTAAAAGCGGGTCCGTCGCCGCGGTTGCCCCGCATAAAATAGCGGTTTTCCCGCTTCGGTACGCCGCCATGCCCGTCAACCTCAATGCTCCCGACCCCGCTTCCCTCTTGGCCGTTCCCGGCGTTCGCCTCGGCATCGCCGCGGCCGGCATCAAGAAGCCCGGGCGGCGCGACCTCACGCTGATCGAACTCGCGCCCGGCAGTCGCGTCGCCGGCGTCTTCACCCAAAACCGCTTCTGCGCCGCGCCGGTCGTGGTATGCCGCGAGCATCTGGCGCGCGGCGACATCCGCGCGCTCGTGATCAATACCGGCAATGCCAACGCCGGCACCGGCGCGGAAGGCCTCGATCGCGCCCGGCGCACTTGCGCTGCGGTGGCGGGTCTGTTCGCCATCGATGCGGCCCAGGTCTTGCCGTTCTCGACGGGGGTGATCCTCGAGCCGCTGCCGATCGACAAGATCCTGCCTGCGCTGCCGGCCGCGCAGGCCGACCTCGCGTCCGACCACTGGAGCGAGGCGGCCGCTGCCATCATGACGACCGACATCGTTGCCAAGGGTGCGTCAAGACAGCTGACCCTGGCAGCGAAGACGATCACGGTGACCGGCATCGCCAAGGGCTCGGGCATGATCCACCCGAATATGGCGACGATGCTCGGCTTTCTGGCCACCGACGCGGCGGTCGCGCCGGCCATGATGCAGCGGCTGGTCAAGGAAGTCGCCGACGTCTCGTTCAACTGCGTGACGGTCGACGGCGACACCTCGACCAACGACAGCTTCGTTCTGATCGCGACCGGGCAGGCAGGCAATGCCGAGATCGCCGAGGCGGGGCCCGACTACGCCGCACTCAAGGCGGCGCTGGGCGAGGTCGCGATCGAACTCGCGCAAGCGATGGCACGCGATGGCGAAGGCGCGACCAAGTTCATGACCATCGTCGTCGAAGGCGGCCGCGACCGCGCGGAGTGCAAGCAGATCGCGTACGCCGTCGCACGCTCGCCGCTCGTCAAAACGGCGTTCTTTGCGAGCGACCCCAACCTCGGTCGCATCCTTGCCGCAATCGGCTACGCCGGGGTCGACGACCTCGACGTCAATGCGCTCAAGGTGTGGCTCGGCGAGGTACTGGTCGCCGAGCACGGCGGGCGCGCGGCAAGCTATAGCGAGGCCGCGGGCGCGCAGGTGATGAAAGAAGCCGAAATCATGGTTCGCATTTCGCTCGATCGCGGCAGTGCGCAGGCAACCGTGTGGACCTGCGACTTCTCGTACGACTACGTGAAGATCAACGCCGAATATCGCACTTGAGCACGAAATGACGACGCCGGTCACGCTCAGCGCCGAGCAGGCCGCCTTCCTCCAAGGCCCGCTGTCGATGAACGTCGGCGCAGTGGGCCGCGACGGGTGGCCCTGCGTGTGCCGTGCGCACGGGGCGGTGCTCGCCCGCGACCGCCGCGCGCTGACGGTACTCCTGTCGTCCACGCGAAGCCGGGCGGTGCTCGACGCGATCGACGCGGGCAGCGGCGTGACGCTGGTAGCAAGCCGCCCGGCGACGCACGCGACGCTGCAGTTCAAGGCTGCCACGGCCGAGCGTGTCGCGGTCAAGGCGCGACACCGCGCGCTCAACGCGCACTACGCCAAGGCGTTCGGTGGCGAACTCGCCGCACTCGGGTTCGGCGACGCGCTCGTCGAAG
>CBJMYK010000091.1:0-6577 GCA_966433795.1 uncultured Thiobacillus sp.
GAATCTCCTCGCGGATGATGTCGTTGCACAGTTCGACGCATTCATCGCAGATGAACACCGATGGGCCAGCAATGAGCTTGCGCACTTCGTGCTGGCTCTTGCCGCAGAAGGAACAGTAAAGGAGCTTGTCTCCCGAGCCTTTGTCCGCCATGAAGTTTCCTTGCTAGTTGCCAGCTTCGTTGCGGCTGGTCAGTACCTTGTCGACCAGCCCGTACTTCACCGAGTCCTCGGCACTCATGAAGTTGTCGCGATCGGTATCGCGGTCAATCACTTCGAGGCTCTGGCCGGTATGCTTCGCGAGCATCCCGTTCAGACGCGCTTTCAGATACAGGATTTCCTTGGCGTGGATTTCGATGTCCGATGCCTGGCCCTGAAAACCGCCCAAGGGCTGGTGGATCATCACGCGCGAGTTCGGCAGGCAGTAACGCTTGCCTTTCGCGCCCGCCGTCAGCAAAAAAGCGCCCATGCTCGCCGCCTGCCCGATACAAAGCGTCGAAACATCCGGCTTCACGAATTGCATGGTGTCGTAGATCGCCAGCCCCGCGGAAACCGATCCGCCGGGAGAGTTGATGTACAAGTAGATATCCTTGTCAGGGTTTTCCGACTCGAGGAACAGCATCTGCGCGACGACCAGATTGGCCGTTGAGTCGTTCACCGGCCCAACGAGAAAGATGACCCGTTCCTTGAGGAGCCGGGAGTAGATGTCATAAGCGCGCTCGCCGCGGCCGCTCTGTTCGACCACCATCGGAACCAGACCCAGGCCCTGGGGTTCCATGGCGTTTCTCTCAAAATCGTAAAGCATCAGGCACGTCCCATAAGTTCTTCAAAAGATGTTGCCACATCTACCACCGTAGCCTGATCCGCGACCCATGCTACCACATTCTCCTCGAGCGCCAGGGACTCGATCTCCTGCATCCGTTCGGGACTCTGGTAGTACCACTGGACCACCTGATCGGGCTCCTCGTAGCTCTGTGCCTGATCCTGGATCAGGCTGCGGATCTGCTCCGGCTGCGCCGTAAGCTTGTTCGCCTGCACGATCTCGGCAAGGATCAGCCCGAGGCGGACGCGACGTTCAGCCTGTCCGGTAAACATATCGGCACTAAGTTTCATCGACTGAACCCCACGCGACTGCATATCGGCTTCGGTCATGCGTCGCAATCGATCGGTTTCCATCTCGACCAGGCTGCGCGGCAGATCGAGCGTGCTTTTCTGCAGCAACAATTCCATGGCCTGCTCCTTGAGCTTGGCCTGGATCCGGCGTTTGACTTCACGTTCCAGGTTTGATTTCACTTCGGCCTTGAGTTTCTCGACGTCGCCATCTTCGACACCGAGCGCCTTGGCGAATTCCACATCGACGGAAGGCAGCACAGGCGCTTGGACTTCTTTGACCTGCACCTCGAAGTGGGCCGCCTTGCCCGCGAGCTCGCGCGCCGCGTAATCCGCCGGAAAGGTCAGGTCGAAGCCTTTGCTGTCGCCCGCCTTGAGGCCGACCAGCGCCTGTTCGAAGTCCTTGAGCAGCCGGCCCTCGCCCACCACGGCGGCAAAATCCTCGCCCCGACCGCCTTCGAACGACGCACCGTCGACGGTGCCCTGATAATCGAACTTGACCAGATCACCCTCGGCCGCAGCCCGCTCGACGGCTGCGAAAGTCCGCCTTTGCTTCTGCAGGACCTCCAGAGTTTTTGCGACGTCGGCCTCGCCTACTTCGACCACCGGCCGGTTCAAGGTTCCGGAATCGAGCGCTTCGATCTTCACTTCCGGATAAACCTCGAAACTCGCACTGAAAGTCATCTCCGCGGCCGGCGCCTGATCGGTCTTGGGCTCGAACCGAGGATAGCCGGCGATTTTGAGCTGGTGTGTCTGCACGGCCTCGCCGAAGCGGGTCTTCAGCGTCTCGCCCAGCACTTCCTGCCGGACGCCCGCGCCGTGCTGGCGCGCCACCGCCGAAAGCGGCGCTTTGCCAGGACGGAAGCCGTGCATCTTGACACTGCGTGCCAAGCGCTTCAGGCGGCTTTGCACCTCGGTTTCCAGTTGATCCATGGGCACGCTGATGTCCAGACGTCGGGCCAGACCTTCGAGAACTTCAAGATTTCCTTGCATGACACTTCCTGGCTGAATTGATTGAAATAGGGGGGAGAACTTACGTCGAAGTCGATGGTGCGAAAGGGGGGACTCGAACCCCCACGCCTTGCGGCGCTGGAACCTAAATCCAGTGCGTCTACCAATTCCGCCACTCTCGCGGCCCGGCCGCAAAACCTCCAACGAATAAGTGTAATATAATCAATGCGATGGTGTCACCCAAGCGGGGCCGACATCCCGCCTAAGTCATTATTCCCATTCCGATTTTTAATTGCCGGTGCCGGTCGATCACTACGAAAACTTTCCCGTCGCGTCATGGCTGCTGCCCAAACGCCTGCGGGAACCCATCGAGGCCGTCTATCGCTTCGCGCGCAGCGCCGACGATATCGCCGACGAAGGCGATGCCTCCCCCGCAGTCCGCTTGCAGGAATTGGCGTACTACCACGCCCAACTCGATCGCATCGAGCACGGCGAGACCCCAGGCGACCCGATTTTCGGCCCCCTCGCCGTCGCGATCCGGACCCATGCCCTGCCGCTCGCCCCGTTTCGCGATCTTCTGTCGGCATTTACCCAGGACGTCGAGAAAACGCGTTATGCCACTTTCGGCGAGCTCATGGATTATTGCAGGCGCTCCGCCAACCCCGTCGGACGGCTCATGCTGCACCTCTACGGCGACCGCGACCCCCGCGATCAGGCCTATTCCGATGCCATCTGCAGCAGCTTGCAGCTGATCAACTTCCTCCAGGACGTCGCGATCGACTATCGGAAGGGCCGCGTCTACCTGCCGCAGGACGAGCTCGCGGCGCATCATGTAAGCGATGCGCAGATCGCCGCGGGGGACGCCGGCGGGCTTTGGCGCATGATGATGTACAAGCAGATCGAGCGCGCCCGCAAATTGCTGCAGGCGGGGGCGCCGCTCGGTCGCACGCTCAAGGGCCGCATCGGCCTCGAGTTGAGGGTGACGGTCCGCGGGGGCGAAGCGATCCTGCGCAAACTCCACGCCGATCCCGGCTGCGTGTTCGACGCGCGTCCCGTCCTCCGCAAAAAGGACTGGATATTCGTGCTTGCGCGCAGCCTGAGCTGACATGGACGCCCACCGCTACTGTCAGGAGCGCGCGGCCGCGAGCGGTTCCAGTTTCTACTACAGCTTTGTCTTTCTGCCGCCGGACACGCGCCGGGCGATTACCGCGTTCTATGCACTGTGCCGTGAGCTCGACGATGTGGTCGACGAATGCCACACGCCGCAACTCGCCGACGTCAAGCTCGCATGGTGGCGCGAGGAAATCGGCCGCTTCGCCGCAGGGGCGCCGACCCATCCCGCCACCCGGGCGCTCGCCGACACAGAAAGAGGGCAGGCTATCCCATCCGCGCTGCTCCTGGAAATCGTCGACGGTATGGCGATGGACCTCGCCCAGACCCGCTACGCCGACTTCAAGTCGCTCAAGCTGTATTGCTATCGCGTCGCCGGCGTCGTCGGCGAAATCGCCGCGTCGATCTTCGATGGCGCACGCGGCGCGGACGACCGCCAGGTCCGCCGCTATGCGCACGAGCTCGGACTGGCTTTCCAGCTGACCAACATCATCCGCGACGTCGGAGAAGACGCTCGACGCGGCCGTATCTATCTTCCGCTGGACGAGCTGGCGCGCTTCGGCGTCACCGAAGCGGATCTGCTGGGCGGGCGCGACACCGCCGCATTCAAGGCCTTGATGCAATTTCAATACGAGCGGGCGGTCGCCCACTACGACAGCGCGTTGGCAGCCTTGCCCGTCTCTGCCAAGCGCGCGCAGCGGCCCGGCTTGGTGATGGCAGCCATTTACCGCAGCCTGCTCGACGAAATCCGCGGCGACGATTTCCCCGTCCTGCGTGCACGCATCTCGCTGACGCCCGTGCGTAAACTCTGGCTCGCAGGTCGCACCTGGCTGTTTCCATGAAACCGAGTGTGGCGGTGATCGGCGGCGGCTGGTCCGGGTGCGCTGCCGCGCTTACGCTCGCCGAGGCCGGCGTCGCGGTGACGCTCTACGAAGCCGGCCGCGTGCTCGGCGGGCGCGCGCGCACGGTCGAACTCGAAGGGCGCGTGCTCGACAACGGGCAACACATCCTGCTCGGCGCCTACGCGCAGACACTGGACTTGATCGAGCGTGTCCGTCCCGCGGCGAGCGTGCAGCCGCTCTGGCGGCTTCCGCTCGCCCTCGAACAGCCGCCGGATTTCAAGTTGACCTGCCCGAGACTGCCCGCGCCCTTCCACCTCGCGGCCGGGCTGCTCGGTGCACAGGGGCTCGACTGGCGCGAAAAACTCGCCGCTGCGCGCTGGGCCTACGCGCTGATACGCGGCGACATAACCCCCTGTGGCACGGTCAGCGCGCTTACGCAGGGGCAGCCTGAAAGGCTGCGTGCCCTGCTGTGGCACCCGCTTTGCATCGCTGCGCTCAATACGCGGCCGGAGGCGGCGTGTGCGCAAGTCTTCGCGTCGATCCTGCGCGCCGCATTCGGCGACCGAAACGCGCAGAGCGATCTGCTGCTGCCTCGATGCGATCTCGGACAACTGTTTCCCGTTCCGGCGGCGCGCCGCATCGTCGAAGCCGGCGGAACCGTGCGCGTCGCATCCCGCGTTTCCGCCCTTCTCGCTACCGCAGAGGGCGTCAGCGCTGCCGTCGGCGCAGGCGCCGAGGCGCATGCCCACAGCCACGCGATTGTCGCGGTTGCTCCGCAGCACCTGAAAGGATTGGCTGGGGCGATTCCCCAGCTCGGCGAAGCGATCGCCGGGGTCGCAGCTTACGACTACGAGCCCATCGCCACCGGATACGTGCAATACGACGCGGCGTTCCGTCTGCCGAGACCGGTCTGGGCCTTGGCCGAGGGGCCGGCGCAATTCGTGTTCGACCGCGGTCAGAGCCACGGCCAGCCGGGACTGCTGGCGTTTGTGGCGAGCGCTGCAGCGGGCCTTCCTGCCGATTGGCTCGACGGCGCCGAGGCTCAATTGCGGCGCGTGATCAAGCCGGGCATCGCTCGGTGGCGCAAGGGAATCGTCGAAAAACAGGCGACCTATGCCTGTCGCCCGGGGATGGCGCGCCCGTCGGTCCGCACCCCCCATCCGCGCGTCTTTCTCGCCGGCGACTACACGGCCGGGCCCTACCCGGCCACGCTCGAAAGCGCAACGCAGAGCGGGGTACAATCGGCGGTCTCCCTTCTTGATACGCTATGAAAAACTACCTCCCCCGCCCCGACCTGCTTTCCGGCCGCGTCATTCTTGTCACGGGTGCGAGCGCCGGTCTCGGACGCGCAGCCAGTCTTGCCTTCGCGCGACACGGCGCCACCGTCGCACTGCTCGCGCGCGACGAAGCCAAACTCGAAGCGGTGTACGACGAGATCGTCGCGGCCGGCGGGGCGGAGCCTGCGATGTTTCCATACGATCTTGCCGCGGCAGACGATCGCAGCCTCGAAACCCTGGCGGGAACGCTCACGCACCACCTCGGCCGGCTCGACGGGCTGCTGCACAGCGCACACCAGTTCTTCAGCCTCACCCCACTCAATCTGCAGACGCTGGAACAATGGCAGACGCTCATGCGCGTCAACCTCATCGCTCCGTTCGCGCTCACGCGCGCCTGTATGCCCTTGCTTCTCCAGGCACCGGACGCGTCGGTACTGTTCACCGGCGAGACCCACGGTCATGCGCCGAGCGCGTATTGGGGCGGCTATGCCGTCGCGAAGTCGGGACTGGAGACGCTCACGCACATCTGGTCGGACGAGCTCGCGCGCAACGAAAACCTGCGCATCAACACCCTGATCCCCGGCCCGGTCGCCACCACGTTGCGCGCCCGCACCTACCCCGGAGTCGCTGCAGAAACTCTGCCTACCCCGGAAGCACTGATGCCGTGGTACCTCTATCTCATGGGCGAAGACGGCCGCAGCGTACGCGGTCAGACGGTGGAATGCCAAACCTGAGCCCTCCCCTCTGATGAACATCGGCCGTTACGAAATCATCGACGGAATCGGCCAAGGTGCGATGGGCACTGTTTATCGGGCGCGTGATCCACTCATCGAACGCACCGTCGCCATCAAGACCGTGCCGCTCGCGCAGCTGCAAGCGGAAGGGTCGGATGCCGAATCGCGTTTTCTGCGCGAGGCGCAAAGCGCGGGTCGACTATCGCATCCGAACATCGTGACCATCTACGATGTAGGCGAGGCCGACGGCCTCGCCTACATCGCCATGGAGTATTTGCCCGGCGCCACGCTGCGCGACCTGATGAACAAAGGCCCGATGCCGCTCGACCTGGTGCTCGACACGGCCTTGCAAATGCTCGAAGCGCTGGCGTTTGCCCACGAACACGGCGTCATCCACCGCGACATCAAGCCCGCCAACGTCGTCGTCGTGGGGCACCGCGGCCGCGTCAAGCTCACTGACTTCGGCATCGCACACCTGGTCAACAGCGGCCAGACCCACGTCGGCCAGATGCTCGGCTCGCCGCGCTACATGTCGCCGGAGCAGGCCATGGGACGA
>CBJMYK010000092.1:0-6573 GCA_966433795.1 uncultured Thiobacillus sp.
CCGCGGAACGCCGGGCGACCTCGAGTGGGGCCGGGACGTTTTTCTTGGGACCGTCGAGGCGGCCGACGATTCCGACATTGCGCGTGTGGTGTTTTTTCGCGATCCGCTCGCAATAATTGGGGATGACGAAGTAGCGCGACCTGTCGACCTCGTGGTGCATGAACTGGATTTCGCTGACGAGATGCGAGCGGGTCGCCAGGTGCACCTTCTCCAGCTTGTTGTCGCGGCGCAGCACGCCGTGGATCGTGAGCAGGCACAGGCGTTCGTGCGCCGCGAGCCAGGAAAAGAACGACTCGTCCATGTGGCCGTCGCACACGTAAAGATCGAAGGCCTCCTCCTGCAGCGCGCGCGGCGAAACCAGCGTGACGGCCGTCCCGAGCATCGCGTTGTAGTCGCTCGACGGGCCGGCGACGAAACTCACGGCGTAGCGGCTGGCCAGCAGGTCGGCGATGCGCGCGATCGCGATCGTCGCGCCGGACGTGCCGTGGAAATTGCAGCAGAACACGACCTTCTTCCCTTGCCGACGCCGCAGCGCCGCGCCGGCCTTGTGCTGCGCGAAGGCGAGGCCGTTGCGCGTGAGCCGGGCGGCGTTCCTGACTTTCCACGGGACGTGCATCGCGCGGCCGCCGCTAATCGGGGCAGAACCGGCAATACGGGTTGGTCGGCGAGCCGATCTTCGCCGGAGCGGGCGCGTCGTCGGCCGGCGCCGTCACCCCGGCCGGGGCGACCGCCGCCGCGCTGTCGGGTGCGGGTGCGGCCGCTTCCACGGCGCCGGCCGATTCTTCGCTCGGCGCGGCGGGCGACGCGGCTGCGGCGATCGGCGCCGGATACGGCAGTTTGCCGCCCAGCTCGGTATAGCGGCGCTGCAGCGCCTTGGTGTCCGGGTTGTGCCGCAGGCCTTCGCTGACCGCTTCGAGCGCCTTGCCCGGATTCTTCTGTCGGACGTGGAGGTCGGCGAGCGCCGAATAGGCGCGGGGTTGGCGCGGGTCGAGTTGGATCGCTTCGAGCAGGTTGCCGATCGCCTCGCCGTCGCGTTTCAGCAGCGTCAGGGCGACGCCGCGGTTCATCAGAATCTCGGAGCGCAGGTGAAAACCGCTGCTGACGTTGCCGAGCACGTAGTCGAATTCGCGGACGGCCGCGCCGAGCGTGTCCTTGCGGCCCGCGCCGAAGCTGCCACGCCCGCGGTTGAGGAAATTGATGCCGGCGCAGTAGTGATGCAGGTGAACGAAATCGCTCCCCATGCTCGTGCGCCAGCTGCGGAAAGCCGGCGAGCCCTCATTGAAGCGCGCCGCGCAATACGGCGGCAGCGCCGCCATCTCGGCCGGGCTCGGCGCCCAGCCGGCGAACGCGGCAGGCAGAGGGAGCAGCGCCGCCAGTATGGTCAGAACGATCTTCTCGGCGCGAATCATGACGGCTTCTTCTCCTCGGTTCGAATGCGGCGCCGCTCAGCGCGAGGCCTTGATTTCACGGACGGCGAACCAGTCGAACACGGTGTCGACACCGCGCCAGCCGACGCTCAGCAGTTCCGGATAGCGGCGGTACAGCTCGCGCACGTGGCGGGGCAGCGCTTCAAACCCGGCCGGCTGGATCGCGCGCCCGAGCATGCGGTTCTGGTAAGCCCGCACACTGTAGCGCACCCGGCGCCGGAAATACTTGCGCCATTCGCGCGACCGCCAGGGCGAGACCGAATCGAACATGAACCCCGCCGCCTCGGCGACGACGACCTTGTTGTCGTCCCAGCGCGTGTCGCCGCGCAAATCCCATTTCAGCATCGCACCCATCAAGGCATCCTCGCCGATGGTCCCGACCGGCATCGCGATGCCGCGGTCGCGGATACGCCCGACGAAGCTGCCGCGCAGCGCGTAGAGGTTGCCCGCGACGCCCTTGTCCTTCAGCATGTCGCGGCGGAAGGCCTCGACGCCGCGTCCGCTGCACGGCAGCGCCGACGCGCCGTTCGCCGCAGCGTGGCGCGCGAGCTGCCGCGCCAGCGCATCGAGCGAACCGGGGGTCGCACGGACGTCGCCGTCGATGAAAAAATAGTACGGGGCACCCGCCGGCGCAAGGTCGTGCACGAAGACGTTCCAGGCGTTGGCCTTGTCGCCGAGCGCGGTCGACACGAGGTGGACGTTGCGGTGCCGCTCGGCATAGTCGCGCACCAGCGCTTCGGTGTCGTCGCTGCACGCGTTGGCGAGCACGTAGCAGTCGATCGGATGGCTGCCGCCCTGCAGGCTGTCGAGGCAGGCGACAATGTTGCGCGCCTCGTTGTGCGCGAACACCGCGACGGGCCACGCGGGCGTGGGTTCACTCATGCTGTCCTCTGTCCAATGCGCGGGTCTTTTCCGCGACGCGTTCCCAGGTGAATTCGCGCTGCACGCGCTGCAAGGCAGCGCGCCCGAGCGCGAGGCGGCGCTCTCGCTGTGTGAGAAGGGCGCGCAGGCCATCGGCCACGGCGTCGGCCGAAGCGCCGTCGACGCGCAATCCGGTCTCACCGTCCAGTATCGCTGCAGCGGTGCCGCCGGCCTCGCCGGCGAGGCTCGGCGTCCCGCACGCCGCCGCTTCGATGAACACCATGCCGAAGCCTTCATTATCGCCATTGATCTCGCGGTTGGGCATCGCGAAGACGTCGCAGGTGTTCATCCAGCGCGGCAGATCGGCGTCGCTGACTTCGCCGATGCGATGGACGCGGTCGGTGAGTCCGTGGGCCGCGATCAGTTCGTCGAGATAACCAGCATCCTCGCCGATTCCGCCGATCACGTAGCGCGTTGCGACGCCGTCATCGCGCAGCAGGGCGAGTGCGCGAACGACCTGATCGAAGCCTTTGCGGCGCGACAGCCGACCGACCGAGAAGACGAGCATCTCGTCGGCACCGATGCCGGTCCGCGCGCGCAGCGCCGCGCCGTCGAGCCCCGGCCTGAAGACGGTGACGTCGACACCGGGCGAGACGACGGCGATGCGCGCCGCTTCGATCCCCATCTGCAGCAGCGTGGCGCGCGTGTGTTCGCTGTTCGCGATGACGCGGTCGGCGTGCCGGAGCGCGAAGCGCATGGCCTTGTATTTGCCGCCGCGCCCCCAGGTCGTGAGTTCCTCGCCGTGCGCGTAGATCGTGACCGGCCGCAGCGTCATCCGCGCGACCAGCCAGGCGACGAGGCCCTCAGGGAGCGCGCGGAACGCATGCACGGCGTCGAAGCGACGGCTGAACGCGAGCGCGAGAGACTTCCCGAAAAAACGCGCGTACATCGCGAGCGATTCGGGCCTGAGCCAAGGCACGCGCCTGAGGTCGAGGCGGTGGACGGTGTTGGGATGCGCGGCGTCGACCGCCGCCGCGCCCGGCACGTCGGCGGTCACGATGTGGATCTCCTTGCCGCCCAAGCGCTTGTAGACCTCGGCGGCCCAGACCGCCGTGCCGCCCTTGGTCGGCAGGAAGAGTTCGCTCAGCACGAGAATACGGCTCACGGCGCTCATCCTTTCAGCATCGACAACAGCCTGCGCAGGCTCTGCCGGCCCGGGTGCGCCGCGAACGACGGCCATACCGCCCGGATCGCGGCGAGGCGCTGCCCGCGCCGGACCAGAGCACATCCGAGGTTGTAGCGCGCATCGGCCGTGCGCGCCGCCACGCCCTGCCGAACCGGCAGCGGAAAGTTCCGTGCGAGCCGACCGAGGTCGGTGAGCGTGCGCACGTTCTCGTGCTGCGCCGCGACCGGGTCGCGCCGCGTCGCACTGCCGCCGTGGATCAGGTAGACGGCGAGACACTCGCAGCTCACGCCGATGCGCCGGCTGGCCGCGACCAGACGCGTCAGCAGGTGGACGTCCTCGCACACCTTGAAGCCACCCGGGTAGCCGCCGAGTTCGATGAAGCGTGCGCGCGGCAGCGACAGGGTATGGGTGTCGCCGAAATGGTCGGCGACGAAAGCCGCGATGTCGTCGGCTGCGTCCATCACGACGCGCCGCGCGCCGCCCGCCTTGGCGAGCATGCGGCGTCCCGCGTCGTGCTGGGCCATCGAGGTTCCGAGCGGTGTCCCCGCCTCGTCGCGGTATTCGTAGTCTCCGGTCAGGAAATCGAGCGTCGGGTCTTCGGCGATCCATTCGGCATGCAGCCTCAGCCGGTCCGGCGCATACCAGTCGTCGGCGTCGAGAAACGCGAGCCAGTCGCCACTGGCCTCGCGCGCGCCCCGGTTGCGCGCGGCGGCAACGCCCTGGTTCGGCTGCCGGGTCAGGCGCACTTCGTCGCCGAAGCGCGCGGCGACCTCCGCGGTCGCATCGCTCGAGC
Organism: uncultured Thiobacillus sp.; assembly: GCA_966433795.1. Classification (GTDB taxonomy): domain Bacteria; phylum Pseudomonadota; class Gammaproteobacteria; order Burkholderiales; family Thiobacillaceae; genus Thiobacillus. The sequence goes on from CBJMYK010000092.1 coordinate 4,268, forward strand.
CGTCGTCGACGACGATGACCTCGTGCGCAGGCCAGGTCTGTGCGCGCACCGATTCGATGGCCCGCGCGAGCGTGGCCGCGGCGTTGTAGGCCGGAATGACGACCGAAAAGCGCGGCTTCACGGCTCGCCTCGCAGCAACGCGAGCGGAAAATTCAGACCACTCAGCCGCGCGGCGCGGCGAAAGCGCGGAATCTCGTCCAGGCGCGCGCGCCATGCCGCGAGCCGCGCTCGCCAGCGGGTTTCAACCCAGGCCGGGTCGCGCTCGCGCAGCGCGCGGGCGAGTTCGAGCGGCGTCACGAAGCGCAACCCCGGGCACGCCGCAAGCGCGGCGGCAAGCCCGGCTTCGAGCGCGGCGAGGCTCGCATCGCGCGCCTGCAGGAAATTGAAGCGGTGCGTCTCCACGAGGCAGGCCCTTCCCTGGCGGGCGCGCGCCAAAAGGCCGGCGACGAGCTGCTGCGGGGCGTGGCCGCGCACCGGCTCGAAATACACGTCGCGCACGAGATAGATCTGGCCCGCACGGGCGCGCTGACCGTTCAGCATTCTGAGGTCGACGCCCGCCGGCTGGCCGCGCGCGTCGCGTCCGGTCGCCCGCACGCCAGGGCTCACGACGACCTCGACCCCGCACCGTGCCCAAGCCTCCTCGACGGCTTCGTGCCAGACGAAGGTCGTCGCGACCGCGACCTTCGGCGGCGTCCCGAAGATCGACGCATAGTTCGCGCACTCTTCGGCGACCGCGGCTGCGATGGCCGCCGCCGGAAGCGCTGCCGCGGGCAGGCTTGCGGCGTCGACCCAGCGGGTCTGCAGCGGAGCGGGCAGGGCTTCGGTCGGCGCGGGCTCGGCTGCGGTGAGCCAGGCGCGCACCCCCTCGTCGAGGCGCGCCGCGGACAGCAGCGCCGGCGGCCAGTAATGACACTGACCGTGCAACTGCGGGGCGAAGACGCCGTCGGCGACGCCGGCCTGGATCGCCTGCCGCACCGCCGCGAAGCGCGCGGCGGCGAGCGTGCACGCGTGATATTCGCGACATCCGCTGGCGGCGATGCGCGGGCCATCCGGCACTTCGAGCACGACGCCGAGCGTCATCAGCGCACGGCGACCGCTGCGGTCGTGCACGCGCCGCAGCACGGACGCGAGCGCCTGCAGCGCGTCGGCCTGTTCGAGCGGCCCCGCGCCCCAGTCGTCACTCTCGATGACGAGCACGGGCCGGCGCAGCACCGGCTCGCGCCAGCGCGCGACGAGCGGACGCGCGAAGGCGAGCAGCACGCTGCCCCAGAGCAGCGCGAGCGCGACAAGGGCGAGCGCCAGCATCTCCATCAGTAGCCGAGCCGCGCCGCCAGCGGCGCCAACTGCGGCAGGACGCGCTCGATCCGCTCACGGTTGCGGCCATCCTTCCATTTGTCGAGGCGGATTTCCGAGAACGCGTTGTAGGGAATGTCGAGCACCGCGGCGCAATGGGCCTCGAGCCGCGCATCGAAGGCCAGACCACATCCCTCGAAGACGCGGCGGAAGGTCGCGCGCGGATCGCGCAGGAAATCCTCGTAGAACACCTCGACCCATTGCGCGGCCGGAATGCCTGCGCGCGCGTCGAGAATCGCGCCGTTGATCGCCGCGTACTGGAAGGCCGCGACGTCTTCGACCGCGGCGTTCAGGTAGTCGCGCCAGCCGTCCGCGAGGAAGAAGCACCATTCGCGCAGTTCGCCGTTTTCCACCGCGACTGCCGCCGGCAGCTCGCGCGACCAGGTCGCGAACTCGTCGGGCTTGCGCCATCCCTCGATCAGCGAATTGAGGTTGTCGCCCGCGCTGCGCTTGACGAAGACGAAGACCGCGTCGGGAAAGAGCGCGTGCAGATAGGGCACGCACAGACCGTTCTGGTTGTTCTTGTCGACCCAGCGGTGACGCCCGGTCCAGGTGTGGAAGTAGCGGCTGACCGTCGTGCGATCGGCGGGGCTCGCGTCGCCCGCGTCGAGGGCATGGGTATCCCAGTTCTTCGCGGCGGGCGGGTGGAGGCGGGTCCAGTAATCGTGGGTTTCGCGTTGCAGGCTTCCGATCTCGCGCGACTCGGACAGCGTCTTGTATACGAGCGTGGTGCCCGCCCGGGAGCAGCCGACCACGATGATCGGACGCGTCGCGGGGCGCGGCGCGAGATCCCATCGTATTCCCCGCGCCGCGCGCTGCGCGCGACGTGCATGGAAGGCCAGCGTTTTCCCCACCTTGTCAAAAAAATCGCTCGAACTCATGCGCTTTCCATTGTTATTCGCCGGCTCTGTCCGACCGGACAGGGCTAACAGGATTCGTGCCAACCTGCCGGG